>DAOWIV010000296.1 GCA_030640725.1 Methanosarcinales archaeon
CATAAGCGGTATGTACAATAAGACAATGAAGTGGTCCAAATGGCATCCAACCAATTTGAAGTAAATCTACAAGGGATCAAAACGTTGAAGAGTGTTTCATTAGTTGCGGATGGTATAACCCAGTTCACATTTGCCCTTTGCGAAGCATTCAAATTTGAGGGGGGCACGTTAACCATCATCAGTGAGTCCGATCTACATGAGAGAGATGGTTTAATCGGAATGAGTGGCGCATATTTCCACCCAGCTTTATTGTCTGCATCTTCATGCGATGAAGTGTTTGATGCATGGGAATGGATTGGTAAGGAAGTGGGTGACTCTTTTTACCAGATGTCTCATTTCTTGACAGGGGCATTTGTCTTAAGGGCGATCAAAACGGGAGTAAACTTTGCAGTAATGGCTCCAATTGGGATGGCTGTAAAGCTTCATAAACTCTCTAAGTCCATCGATACTAAACCGAAAGTAAAGGAATTAAAACAATTCGTAAAGGGAAACGTAAAATCCTGGAATCGAGACCAGACACTGCAGTGGTACGATAACATGGATGCTATGGCTCGTTTTCTCTGCAACCTTGACGCTGAATTTGAATTTGCGTTGTTTTCACTCGAATGTGGATTATCAGTGAGGCTGGCAAAGCATCCAGACATATTTTTGGAGGAAATCCCGGTTGACATAAAGAATCCATCTTGGGATTGTTCACTTCCTACGCATAATTATACCCGAAAGGTCATCGAACATGCGGAGGGTGCTTTCCAAGAGCAAGATGCGAAATTGGTTGGACTCAGTATCGGAATGGCTTTAATCATGCTTGGTCTATCAAAAGAACGCACGTCTAAAAATAGGATAGGGCGGGAAGAATTCTGTATAGCACTTAAAAAAGGTTTAATCCTCGCAAAAGATGAAAGAAAACCTGTGTTGCTCTTTTATCACGACCCTTGGACTGGAGACGTACAAGCTATAACTGAGACAATGGAAGACCTCATAGAAGACCTTGGAGGATTTTGATTTACTACTCGTACAAGCTCCTTTTTCATAGTGATGGTGAGGTTAGGGTGGTTGGAGAAGAATCATAAACAAAATAAATATTAACCAAACCCCGCAGATTACAAGGCAGGTGGCTGGATGACCAAACAACGCTTCATCATACTGATAGAAAAAGACGAAGACGGCGTCTTTATTGGCACAGTCCCATCGCTCAAGGGCTGTTACTCATACGGCAATACGCTTGCTGAGCTTATGGCGAATGTGAAGGGGGCGATCGAGGCACATATCGAGGCTTTCGGTTTGATGGAAAAAGAACTGCCTGTTATCTGATTTTGGAGGCATGAAGATGGCAGGACGACTACTATTCCGATCCATTCCGGAAAAGAACTTCCAAGAGGATTAATAAAGAGCATTCTAAAGGATGTGGAGCTAAACGTTGAAGAGTATCTGAAGATGAGGTGAATAAACTTTAGTACGCCTCATCCAACTCAAACACCTTCTCGCCAACGCCTTGCCGTCAATCCCTCGATAGAAGCATGACCTGTATCCGGTGTGGCGCGCTCCGCCAATCTGCTCGACCTCATGTTTAACACCTCCCCCGATCATGATCAACCATGAAAATCGCTGGAGTCGACGAAGCCGGCAAAGGACCTGTGATCGGTCCTATGTGCGTTGCAGGCGTCCTGATCAACGAAGACAAACTGCATCTGATCGAAGAACTCGGGGTAAAAGATTCTAAAAAGGTTGCTCCTAAAAAACGCAAGCTTCTTTCCGGGCGTATCAAAGAAACCGCCGACAGTTGGTTCGTGCTTGATGTGAGCGCGCACCGGATCGACGAACTGCGAACCATCATGACGATGAACGAGGTCATGGTCATCTGCCATGCCAGGGTGCTTGAGAACCTGGGACCGGATCATGCATTTCTGGATGCGGCTGACGTTAAGGAGGAGCGATTCGGCAGAAACGTGCAGAAGAAATGCCAGACGCCCGTCACGGTCAGGGTGACTGCGCGGCATAAAGCCGACGTAAGATACCCGATCGTTGCTGCAGCATCCATCATCGCGAAGGTGCACAGGGACCGCGCGATTGCAGCCCTGCGAGTGGAGTTTGGCGACTTTGGCAGCGGATATCCCGCCGATCCAAAGACCATACGTTTCCTGCGGGAATGGTTCTCCGAGCACCAGAGTTTTCCTGACGTTGTGCGGCATTCGTGGAAGACTGTGGAAAACGTGATTGCAAGCGCAAAACAGACAACACTATCGGCATACAGATGATTTTTTATATGAACACATACAATTAATCGAATGAACAAGGAATTGGGTGCGGCATATGACATATAATCTTGGCATCTCCAAAATAGATGAGCTGATAGGGGACATTAAGGGTGGTACGAACATCATGATGATCGGTCCCCCTATGAGTGGTAAGGACGACATTACAAATATCATCGCATATCACGGATTGATCAACAAAAACGCTGCTGTGATCGTCTCAACACGCGAACCAGGGAATAATGTCCTCGACTGGTTCGAAAGCCGTGACTTGAGCATTCCGTCAGAGCATATCGGGATCGTGGACTGCGTTACCAGAACGCTTGGGTTTGGCGCGCCCGATACTGAGAACATTAAGATGGCATCAAGCCCTGTCGATCTCACTGGCATCGGTGTCAAGATCAGTCAGTTCTTTGAGCGGTTCTGGATGGAGATGCAGCTGAAAGAGACGCGGTTGTGCATCAATTCGCTCTCAACGATTCTCATGTACTCGAATCTCCAGACCGTGTTCAGATTCTTACATGTATTCACAGGTCGCGTAAAAGCGGCGAATGCGCTTGGCGTGTACGTGATCGAGGATGGTATGCATGATGATAAGACGATCGTGACGCTCAAGCAGTTGTTCGATGGTATGATCGAGATCCGGGAGAAAGATGACGGTTATCAGATGCGCGCTACCGGGTTTGCATCAAAACCGACGCCATGGTTTGACTATGAAATCGATGGCGTAAATATCATACTGAGGGGTTGATCTTATGATGAAGACTGGCATACCGGCACTGGACGATCATCTGCACGGCGGCATCCCGCGAGGGAAATCACTGGTATACTATGCATATCCTGGAGTTGAGTGCAATGTGTTCGGGATGCAGACAATGTATAGAGCCGTATCAGAAGGCGGGCGCGGGATATATGTCACCTCAAGCACAGATCCTCGGATGATCAGGGACCAATTTGCAGAGTTTGGGTGGGACGCTGCCAAATACGGGGATCGATTTGTCATCGTGGATGGATTTTCGGGACTGGTTGGCGCTAATTCATCCGAGCAGTACGTTGTGTCAACTCCGGATGATGCCGACAGTCTGACCCAGGCGATCAAGCAGGTGATGGAGGATATGGACGAACCCAGCGTCATCGTATTCGAATCTCTCTCAACGATCATGGACCTCTGCGGAGAATCGGCAACACTCGATGCTATCGAGGAGTGGAACCAGTATGCGATGCTCTACGACCACGTGATAGTCTATAATTTCACGGCATGGCCCTATTCGGAAGATACGCTGGCACATGTCAAAGGAGACATTTGCAATTCAGTGGTTTTGATTGGTGGAATTGTGGAAAAGGTGATTTTTAGCCAGTATTTTGGGGTGAAGAAGACTGACTGGGATGAAGTTACCAAAAAGTGCACATTATACAAAGTTTTGAAGCCAGGTGGCGTACGCGTGTACCTTCCAAAGATTCTGGTTACAGGACCGTTTGATGCCGGCAAATCCACGTTTGTACATGCGCTTTCGACCAGATCGGTCTCGGTGGATCGGCTTGGCACAACCGTGGCGCTCGATTATGGACACGTGGACCACAAAGGGTTCACCGCCGATATATTCGGGACTCCGGGTCAGGAACGGTTCGATCCGATCGTGAAATTACTCAGCGGCGAGGCGATGGGGATATTTCTGATCCTTGACTCGACGAATACCGGTGATTTTGTGCGTGCAAAGCGTATGCTTGAGATCACTGAATCGATGGGGCTGCCGGTCGTTATCGTCGCAAACAAGCAGGATCTGGAGGGCGCGCTTACTCCGGAAGAGATCAGAAGAGAACTCGATATGGCACACGATGCGCCGATTATACCAGTGGTTGCAACCTCCCGCGAGGGCGTCTTCGAAGCGTTTGATGTGCTGGTTGACAGGGTGATGGAGGCAGGATCAATATGACGACATCTGAGATGCTCGAAAAGGTGCTAAACGATCTCGGAAGGGTTGGCGAGATCGAAGCGTGTGCGATAGGGACCAGGGATGGGCTGCTCATGCAGGCGAATATGTCCTCGAAGGGCGACCCCGAGACTTTTGTTGCGATGTCTGCGACGATGCTTGGTGCGGCAGAGACCGCCTCATCCGAACTGGGGAAGGGTGTACCAAAAAGGGTGATCGTGGAAGCCAACGATGGTAAGCTGATATGCATGGGCGCAGGTTCGAAGGCGCTTGTGGTGGCGATGACTGCACCTGAGGTGGGACTTGGTCTGGTTCTTGTCGAGCTTTCCAAGGTGGCAGAGAAGGTCGAGAAGTTAATATGAAACCTGTAATCAACATCGGTAAGAATGGCGTTACTGACAATATCATTGACGAGATCAGAGACCAGATGAAAGGGAAAAGCGAGATCAAGATACGGATTTTAAAGAATGCTCCAGGCTCTGCGGCAGAGATTGCAGGGGAAGTAGCATCAAGAACCGGTTTTGGGCTTGTTGACGTGCGCGGGCACACCGCTATACTGTCGAGATGATGCACTCGTCACATCGTTTTCGCACGCAGTACTCCTTACCATATATAACGATCAGCGCGTGAAACTCCTGATACAGCGGGACGCTTTCTGGCAGCAGGTCCTCAAAATGTCTCTGCAACGCGTCATATCCGCCATCGATGCCGATGCAATTGCAGATTCTTGTTGTGTACGCATCGATCACGAATACGGGCTTGTGCGCAGCATAAAGTATGATGCTGTCCGCGGTTTCCGGTCCGACCCCTTTCAGTGACAGTAGCTCCTTTCGCAGTTCGTTGATTGGTTTTCCAAGGATCCTGGATATCCCGTTTTTAGAGAAATGCTGCGATAACAATTGCAATCGTTCCGCTTTCTGCCTGTAAAATCCTGTGCACCGGATGCATTCCTCGATTACGCCCCGTTCTGCATGTGCAAGAGAGGCGGGTGTCAGCAATGATTGCTGTTTCAGATTGATGATCGCCTGCTCAACGCTCTCCCACCGGGTCTGCTGGGTCAGAAGGGCGCCGACGATGACCTCAAACTCGGTTTCGGCGGGCCACCAGTGCTGGGGTCCGAATCTGTCGAGCAACAGGTCGTATAAGTCAATGATTGGGTCAGGCATTCTACAACTTGTGTATTGCACGGCACTGGATAAAATTTCTCTGTCCGGACAACCCCTTTGTTTCAACTGGAGATCGGGTGGGGGAGGGTTCGAGGGGAAGCAACCCCTTTGTTTCAACTGGAGATTGGTTTTGGGTTTGGGGGTGGAGTGCGATTGTCGGTGGGAAGTGGTGTCTGGTGGTGTCCTGCTGCGCACACATCGCCAGCACGGTCATAATCCTTTCATGAATTGACGTCCTTTCCATTACGCAGTGTCCCTACGATCTTCCGCTGGACAACATGCTCGCGAAGCGCCCTTTCTGCTCTGTTGTTGGTCGGCTCCACGCCTGGATGAATGACAAACGTGAACCAGTACTCAAATCCGTTTTCTATCTTACCGATGAGCTTTTCCACCTTCTCACTTTCGTATTCTCTATTGAGCCATCGTTTGAGCGTTGCTTCTCGCATTATGCAACAGCTTCTCCCGAGTTTCGAGCGGAGGATCACTTTCAAGCGGGTCATTCAGTTTTTCATAGAGTCTCCCCGAGTGCTCTTGTGTAAAGGAACCGCCTCCGCAATCTTCTCGGCGAGATCCTTTGGTTCTCGTAGTAGATGTGCCAAGCAGCGCTGGATATGGTTTGTGAATTTGGCATACGGTTTCCAGCCATCGCACACGATCGTTCCCTTGAATCGCCTCGTCAGAACCTCCATCCGGACTAACGTGTCCCGCTCTTCAGAATCACGACAAGAGTCTCTGCCGGTGTGGTGAATGCCCAAATCCGATCTCTCCACACTGCGGCGTGAGGACGGAAGCAGAGCGGTTAAGAATCACCAGACACCATGAAAAAGACTAAACCACAATCACGAAGTACCATACAATAATGGATGCGAAAACCAAAGCGATCCTCATTGCAGAGGGTTTGGCAGATATCGATCCCGGACTGCTCGACAACCCCAAAGTATCAACTGCAGGACCGGGCGCGGGTATCTCCTCCTTTTTCTTCAGGTCGGGAGGTCACCGCGTTCGCCTGGAGGCGAGAAGAGACCCGGATGCCCGGCTCAAGGTGCGGCGAGTGTCACCGGGGGGCGATGAGGTTACCATCCTCTGCGATGGCAGGGAGATTGTGCGCGGCACCATCGAACCCACGTTGCTGCACTGCCCTGAGCAGGCATACATCACCATCAGCGAGCGGTGCATATTCAATTGCGCGTTCTGCCCGGTCCCGAAGCTTGCAGGTAGAACCAAGTCTCATGACGAGGTACTGAAGATGGTCGCTGATGCGTACAAGACAGGAAACATGCATGCGATCTCCATCACGTCCGGGATTGAGAATTCCCCGGAGGAAGAGGTTGCGCGGGCTGTTAGCATTGTAAAATCACTTGTAAGATACAATGTCCCGATCGGCGTCTCAGTATATCCAACCGCGGACTCGTCCTTGCTCCTGAAGGAAGCGGGATCTCTTGAAATCAAGTACAACGTCGAAACAATGGACCGAAGCATCTTTAAACGTGCATGTGCTGATATGGACCTTGATTTTGTGCTTGAGTCGCTTGAGGACGCTGCCAGGATATTTGGCAGGAACCGGGTCTACTCAAACTTCATTATCGGTCTTGGGGAATCTGATAAAACCGTGAAAAAAGGCGTACAGGTGCTTGCAGAACTTGGAGTGATCCCGATCCTCCGTGCGCTTGTCTTGCATCCGCTCCGCCCGGACCTTGTGGATGTCTGCCCAGGTGCTGCGCGTCCGAGCGCGGATCGATTGCTCATGCTGGCGAGATTCGAGCGGAAGGTGCTGGATGATTGCGGGCTTAATGCCAACCTCTCAAAGACGATGTGCCTGCCGTGCACGGGTTGCGATCTTGTGCCACACCGGGATGTGTAAAACATAGAACGAAAATATTTTACCCAAATATTTATGTAGGACTTGCTCCCACTGTTGAGTGAACCTAAAGTAATACGGAAGTAAAGAGAGACAATCTGTGGAAGTTAGCTCTTCCGGCTTTATATTATTTTAGTGGAGGATTAACGATGGAAGGAACAGTTAAATGGTTCAATATCAAAAAAGGATATGGCTTTATCACTGGCAACGACGGTGAGGATTATTTCGTGCATTATACAGCCATAGAAGACAATGCATTTGTACATGATAATGACCGCGTATCTTTTGACTCTGCGCAAACCGAGCGAGGAAAACAGGCTCAAAACGTCGTGCCACTTGGAGATTGAAACAAAAATACCTGGATTTGAGGCATTATCTCACACACCGGGGTCCGGTGCGCTTGCTCATGGTCAGAGTTATTATGTTACTCTGTGCTCTGGCTTACGGGCAGTGTGTTAGGATTTAGGGTTTTTTAGGCACGCTAAGCGTGTTCCAATTGGTCAGAAACGCATGTTCACGAGCAAGAGGAGACTTGGTACGTAAAAGTCTCAAAGACCGTGGCGGTAGCCACAATTTTGAAACCCGCTTTTTTATCGACAGTATAACTTGACTTTGTCAGATTTGACCTGAACCTATCGTAATCCACACTCATCTATCGCACGTACAGTAGTTAGATATATTAATACCGCATTCCACATAAAGTCCATCCACCAATAAATGAGGGAATAATGGATGGCATAAACTTTAACTTGCACACCAGAGATCTGTTCAGGATATTCGATAAATTGAGGCATGTCCATGACAGATATACCTCATACTTCCGCAGCAAAACCCGTAGCGCCACTACCCAGTCGTTTCAGTACATTCAGGGAAAATTTATCAAGCAAAAGCGCGGCAACATGACAGAGTACGCCAAAGTCGTTCCGGACTGTAACAACCAGTCGCTTCAGAATACAATTTCCGAGTCTCCATGGGATGAAAGACCGGTAATCGACCAGATTCAGAAAGATGTGGCCGAATTAATCGGGAATCCGGTCAATGGCTCCATTCATGTAGACGAATCAGGATTTCCGAAGCAGGGAACAGAGTCAGTCGGTGTAGCGCGCCAATATTGTGGTCGTCTCGGAAAGGTCGAAAACTGTCAGGTTGGTGTCTTTCTCGGATATGTGAACGGATCTTACCGAACCCTGATCGATGAAGCGATTTACATCCCAAAAAGCTGGGCAGAGGATTGTGAACGTCGTGAAAAGTGCGGTGTTCCGGAAGATATCGTGTTCAAGACGAAAGCCGAGCTCGCATTGAAAATGATCCTCCATGCGAAGGATAACGGTGTTCCATTCGGATGGGTCGGGATGGATTGTTTCTATGGAGAGCAACCGTGGCTTCGGAATGAAATTGACGCCAAAGGGATTGTTTATATTGCAGATATACCAGTTGACACTCGCGTCTGGTTGAACAAGCCAGAAACAGGAATTCCAGAGCGAAAAGGAGATCGCGGACGCATTCCAACGAAAGAGAAGGTGCTTGAGGGTGAACCGGATCCAATCGAGGTGAGGAATCTTAAGGATCAACTGGATGCGGAGCAATGGAACCATGTCTTCGTTAGAGACACCGAACGGAAGGAGCTATGGTCGAATATCGCGTGTATTCGGGTGTATCCAGTGGTTGATAGGCTTCCCGGGGATGAGATATGGCTGATCATTCGGATAGATGATGGAGATGAGTCTGTAAAGTACTAGTTTTCCAATGCCCCACCTGACACAGGTGTAGAGCGGTTTGCCCAGATGTCCTGTAGTAGATACTGGATAGAGCGTGCATTCGAGGATGGAAAGGGGATTGCAGGTCTTGCAGATTACCAGGTCCGTGGTTGGACCGGATGGCACCACCATATGGCGCTATCTCTACTTGCAATGCTCACTCTATTGATGATGGTCATGGATCTTGGTAAAAAGGCAGAATTACTGACAGTTCAGGATGTGAAAGAGATCCTTGAGGTAACGCTGCCAAAAAGGGTGATTATGGAAAGGGAAATCCTGAAAATCATCGAAGAAAAGCATAGGGCGCGATATTCCGCAAGAATGTCGCATCATCGAAGAAATGGTTAACCGGGCATTGCCTGCGGGCAATGCAAAGCGCAAGTGTGATCTCGTAAGCGTCGGAAGCGTCTGTTTCAGCGGTAGCTTTCTGTGTAAGTTTCGGTGAATGGGGGATTGCAGTGTTCGGATACAGAAAATC
>DAOWIV010000058.1 GCA_030640725.1 Methanosarcinales archaeon
GAACTTTGCGCCGGCAACAAGCGAACCCATGTCAAGCGCTATTATGCTTTTCTCCTTCAAGCCCTCGGGAACATCCTGATTTGCGATCCTCTGGGAGAGTCCCTCAACGATCGCAGTCTTTCCGACCCCTGCCTCGCCGATCAATACCGGATTGTTCTTCCGTCTTCTGGAGAGGATCTCAATCGTCCTTCTGATCTCATCATCCCTTCCGATGACCGGATCGAGCTTTCCTTCGCTTGCTGCTGCGGTCAGGTCGATTCCGTACTGCTGGAGCGCCTCGTAGGTCGATTCCGGCGATTGCGAGGTCACCCGGTGACTTCCCCGAACTTCCTTGAGAGCCTCGAGCAGTTCGTCCTTTGTGACACCGGATTCCTTAAGGATTCTTCCACATGCCCCGTCGGATTCGATTAATGCGATCAGGAGGTGTTCTACGCTTATGTAATCGTCTTTCAGCCGCTTCGCTTCTTTTTCCGCAGCGATGAGCGCGCTGTTGAAACGCTCTGTGATATGAATCTCAGTTATGCCTGATACCCGCGGCTGCTCGGATAGATGCCGCTCCAGTTGCTCAACCAGCATCACTGGCGAGATATCCATCTTCGCAAGGATTCTCGGGGCAAGACCATCCGCCTCCCGCAACAGTGCAAGCAGGAGGTGCTCGCAGTCGATATATTGGTGATCATACTCAGTTGCGAGTCCATGAGCGTTCTGCATCGCTTCCTGTGCTTTTAATGTGAATCGATCGGGTTGCATAACTACACCTTACCTCCATCCGAGATTAATCATTCGGATTTGCAAACACCGCATGGCTCTACCTGCCTCACCATGCTCTACCAGTCCCACCGTACCACCTGCCAAGGTACAGGATACCTTTAAGTATATCCATTGGTCAAGCATATCGTAATACTTGTCCAAAGGAGATTTACTAAATGGGAAATCGACCGCTTGATACGCTGAATGATGTACTGGATACGTCAGTATTAGTCCGATTGAAGGGCGCACGTGAATTTCGCGGGACGCTGCAGGGATACGACATCCACATGAACCTCACGCTCACCGATGCCGAGGAACTCGCGGATGGTGAGGTGGTGCGCCGCATCGGAACAGTTATTGTTCGCGGCGACAATGTGGTATATGTTTCCCCCTAAGATTAACGGTGATAAAAAATGTCGAAAGGAACGCCCTCGATGGGCAAACGTCAGAAAAAGACGCATATACGGTGCAGACGATGCGGCAGCGTCTCGTATCATAAGAGAAAGAAGGTCTGTGTCTCATGTGGGTTCGGTAAAACAAGAAAGATGCGCGATTACCGGTGGAAAGAGAAAGGACGATCCGGGTAATAGAGCCGTGGTTCAACCGGGGTGGATTATCGTTTCACAGAGTTACGTCATCAAAGTAATATAAACTGCCAGAAGTCAATCGATTTGGTGATTTTGTTTGAATGAAGCATGTGGGGTGGTTGGTGGCTCATTTACCGGGCAGAAAGCCGCGCTTCCGATCTATTACTCACTGTACTCACTCCAGCACCGGGGGCAGGAGTCGGCTGGCATCTCGATCGCACATGAAGGCAACACGCGGTCGATCAAGGGCATGGGCATCGTGCCGTGGGTCTTTAAGAAGACCGATCTGCTCTCGATTCCGGGCAGCGTCGGGATCGGGCATGTCAGGTACTCAACCACCGGTGGCTCCGAACTTGAGAACGTACAACCCCTGACGATCAATTTCAGGGGCGGGACAATCGCGATTGCACACAATGGGAACCTTGTCAATTCGGAAGAGTTGCGCCTTGAGCTGACGAGGCAGGGGCACATCTTCCTCTCTGATTCGGATACCGAGGTCATCGCACACCTGCTTGTGAAGGACCTGATGCGAAACAACATCATGGAGGCGGTGCGCAGGCTGATGCGGCGGCTTGTGGGCTCATACTCCTTTGTGATGCTGCTAAATGACATTCTGATCGCTGTGAGGGATCCGCTCGGCTTCAAGCCACTCTGCATCGGAAAGATTGAATCTGAAGATGGATCCGGTTATATCGTGGCAAGCGAGAGCGTGGCGATCGATGTGCATGATGGTGAGTTTATACGGGATGTGCGCCCGGGTGAAGCACTGGTAATCACCGGCGACCAGATAGAGAGCCACCAGATATACAAGCAGAAGAATGTTGCGCACTGCGTCTTCGAATATGTCTATTTTGCACGACCGGACTCCATAATCGATGGCAAACTCGTCTACGATGTTAGATTAAAGATCGGAGAGCGGCTGGCAAGCGAACACCCTGTGGATGCGGACATGATATCGCCGGTACCTGACTCAGGCATCACCTCTGCGATCGGATACTCCAAGAAATCGGGTATTGAATACATCGAGGCTCTGATGAAGAACCGTTATGTCGGGCGCACATTCATTATGCCGTCTGACGCTGTGCGGAAGAAAGCGGTTCAACTGAAATTAAACGCGATCAAACCAAACATCGCTGACCGGCGAGTGGTGCTGATCGACGATAGCATCGTGCGAGGGAACACTTCGCGAAGGATCGTTGATAGGGTGCGCAAAGCAGGTGCATCGGAGGTGCATGTCAGGATCGGAAGCCCTCCGATCAAAACCCCGTGCTATCTTGGCATCGATATGCCCACGAGAGAAGAGTTGATCGCATCGCAAAAGAGCGTATCAGAGATAGAAACAGCGATTCACGCAGAAACGCTTGAATACTTAAGCATCGACGGGCTGGTCGAGGCGATAGGGATCCCTGCGAGTGATCTATGTCTTGGCTGTCTCACAGGCGTGTATCCTGTTGAGATCCCGGGTGAGCAGTGTGCACGAAGGCAGCTCCGGCTGGAAGACTTTGATTCGGTTGATTAAATCGGTGTTCATCTTCTGTCTTCCCGAATTCTCAACCATCATATTTGCATCCGAAGGCGGTGATGGCTCTGACAGGCTGTTCTGTTACGTCTCAACCGCCGGTGAAGTAATGTTACACCCCCGCCACCCCACAACTGTCAACCATTATAACCCCCCACGCCCCAGATTCGATCATGGATCCTCGACTTAAGAAAGTACGTATCATCGCTGACTACCAGTTTGGCAGCGGCGCGGGCAGGGCGCTCTTTCCTGACGATGTGACCTATAAGTTATCATCGACCGGCAGGATCCGGCAGGTCATGCAGGGCAACGAGCACGTTGCAACACTCAGGGCAAGCGACAACCGATTCACGCTCGGAAGACTCGGGGCATCCCGGTTACATACATCGCTCCCCCGCCCTGCCATGCGGGTTGTGGTCACCGGTGATGCCGTACCCTTTGTCAGCGAGGGAAAGACCGCGTTTGCACGGCATATCACCGACGCCGACCCTGCGATAAGGAGCGGCGACGAGGTGCTCGTGGTGGATAAAGACGACACACTCCTTGCGACAGGGCAGGCAAAGCTATGCGCATCCGAACTGCTTGCATTCGAACGTGGGGCAGGAGTGGATGTGCGGCGAATCACTCAACCTCGCGGTTAACGCGGTCGCGGGTATCTGGCACACATTTCTGAACAATAATATACGAAACTTTTTAAATTCCTTTTAAATTCTCCTGGTCGGGAACAATCGAAAAACAATCGTGAGTGTATTTTCGGGATGATTAGATATGTGTCATTCGTGATTTTAACGCGAATACCACGAATCTGCAAATCTGCAACTCCCATGAATACCGAATCTGCGAATGGGCGTTACAATTCGACTACGCACAGGAAATAATTAAGCATCGGCAGGTAAACACTAATTGGCAGCAAGTCTGATATTTTCCCGAAGCCCAAGACCTGCGAAACCGTTATGTATTATTAAATACCAGAATAACATGTATGGTAGTGGAATCGACTGACGAGATAAAGAAATCTACTGATCGATTCATCGAGTCGGAGATGATTATCTCAAGGGGGTTTATGGTATCTGCCCAGACGATGTTCGGGGATGGCTACAAAGCAATCATCCGGAACTTAGCCCATAGATATGGGGAAAGTATCATCGAATATCTTGCAGCCGGTACCGACCTGAGCACTCTGACCGATATCGAGAAGTTGCAGTTGTTATTCGAACGTGGCGTTAGTGCCGACGATGTGCAGGTGACAATTGAAGATGATAAAGTGGTATTAACAACGCTAAACTGCAAGCACCATCTTGGAAAGGATGTGCGCGAGAAGATTGGCATCCCCTCGACGAGGGTCTGTCCGGTCGGCATTCTTGCAACCTGCCTGATACAGAATATACTTGATCAGAACGTCACAGGCGGACGCAAGGATGCAGGCAATTACGAAAAAACCGGGAAATGCAGTATACACTTCGATTTAACGGGGGCGTGACCATGACTATACCTGAGATGCTTGACAAGGTTTTATCAGATCTTATAAACACCGGAGAAATTGAATCGAGTGTGATCGCGAGCCGGGACGGGCTGCTTATAGCATCGCACATGCCGCACGGCGACGAGGAGGTATTTGCCGCTATGTCGGCAACGATGCTTGGTGCTGCGGAAACTGCATCCACCGAGCTGGAAAGGGGGGTGCCGGATCGGCTGATCGTTGAATCGAACGATGGAAAGCTGGTTGCGGTCGGAGCCGGACCAAAGGCGCTGGTCGTGGCGCTCACGCCATCTGATGCCGGTCTCGGACTTGTTCTTGTAGAACTCGATAAAGCTGCCGAAAAGATCAAGAATATTCTGGCTTGACGCAGGCGTTAAAATGGCATGCATAGCGTGGAGGCAATGTTTTGTGGATTGAACTTGACGGCTGGATGGCAAAACTCAGGTTCTCTGCATGTCACCTGATACCCGGTCATCCGAAGTGCGGGAGGCTGCACGGACATACGTATGCCGTGAACGTGCGAGCACACGGGAGGCGCACCGGAGAGTTTATCATCGATTTTGAACTGTTGAAGGAGATGATTGCACAGATATGCAGCCGGTTCGATCACCACATCATGATAGCGGAAAACGACCCTCGCCTCCACATCACGAAGAATAATGACAGTGCGGCCATCAATATCGGCGAGAAGACATACCAGCTCCCGATCGAGGATATTGTCTTTATTCCTATCGATTCAACGAGTGCCGAGAGCTTGTGCGTGTATGTTGCAGGCGAACTTGCCCGCATGATTGAGACCAGCGACCACCGTGTCAGCAGACTGGAGGTGCGCATCGATGAAGGGATCGGGCAGGGCGCAGGCTGCACAATATATCTGGGTGGCAATGATGATGGCAATGATGATCGTAATGATGATGGCGATACCGGGGCATCTATATGAATGTGATTTGCTGCTGCAACGTCAATATCGACTCCGTATGCACTGTCAACGGGGCTAAGATCACCGAGTATATCGAAGAAAATAATCTTGGTACTGAAATTAAGCATCTGATCGAAAATCCGCCGAACCGGATCAACAGCATCAGCGAGCTTCTCGCTCTTCTTCTAAGGTGCATGGAGCGGGGGACCGGGGGCGAGTTTCTGGTCGAGACGCCTGATGCCATCCCGGAGTCTGCGATTCGGTCTCTGATAACAGGCAAACCGGTGCTGCGTCTGGGCGGAAACGCCGGGATCGCCGCGGACGTCCTGTCAAATCTCGGAGCATCGCTGGTGATCCCAAATGTTGCGTGCCCGTCGAGAAGACAGGTTGATCTATTCTCAGGAGAGGTAATACGGATCCCGGTTTACAAAGACGGGGACATTTCCCTGTTAAAGCCATGCGACGCTGTTAGCTGCGAGGAGGATGCCCTGCACTACGTCTTCGACTTCAAGAAAGGGGATAATGTCACACTCTGCGGCAGAACGATTAGCGTGCCGAACAACAACCGCATCATAGCGACTTATGATCCGAAAAACATCTCTCTATACATGGATGACGCGTTTCGGGATTATTCCCTTGCGCATATCAAAGAAATGGACGGGGCATTGATCTCAGGCTTCCATCTGCTTCGCAATACATATCCGGATGGATCCACGTACATTGACTGTTTGCAGCCGATTCTTAATCATTTGAAACGTTGGAAATCAGTGAATCCGAATTTGCGGATACATTTTGAATCCGGTGACTTCCTGGACGGCGACATCACCGATTTTATAATCACTCGCCTCTCTGATATCGTGGACAGCATCGGCATGAACGAAGAGGAGTTCCTGAAGGATGATGCAGACACTTCAGCAAGAAACATCATCGAACGGTCGGTTAAATCGATCGACGAGCTTGGAATATCGAGATTATGTATCCACACAAGAGATTTTATTGTGAGCGTCTTTGATCCGGCATATATAGATGCGCGATCCGAGATTGATGCACTGAACTTTGGTGCGTCAGCGTCTGGCGCACTTGCCATAGCCGGACACGCCAATATCACATCATCGCACGCCGCAACCATGGATCTGCAACCAAGCGATGCCGGAGTTCGCGAATGCTCAGGCGTGCAGGAGCATTTTCATGGAAAACAGATCGACGGCGGCGTATATCTGCAACTGAACGGCTACTCAGTCTGCGTTGCGCCATCACTGCATTGCGAAAGCCCGGTAACCACGGTCGGTATGGGCGACACCATGACCGCAGGCGTTTTTCTTCGTGAGCTGGAGCACCGCCCGGCGTAACTGGCATGGATGCCTGAAACGTGAGGCTGCGTGCTTTTGGCGTTTCTCCGGAAAATCAACTTTTTTGTAATGGTCAGTCGGATGTGTGGCAGCACGAAAGACGCGAGGACGCGGAATGGCGCAAAGAACAAAAATCCTCCTGTTGGTGATCATGTTGTATGTAAAATATTATCCGGTCTGCTGGAAAACCAGAGAAGCAAGATATCAAAACCGAAACATCATCGAGTAAAATAAACCCCGCGGATCCGGATGACCTTTAAATGAAAGCACCCATAAGGTTAAATAACCGGATCTATAAGATAATCTTTATGATCCGGTTTATCAATCGAAGAACAGAACTCGATTTCCTCAAAAGAAAGTTCGATGCGACAGGCTCCCAATTTGTGGTTATCTATGGTAGAAGGAGAGTTGGGAAGACCGAATTGATAAAACAGTTCTGCAATGATAAAAACGCGCTTTATTTTCTTGCAGATAGAAGGGGGACCTTGTTGAATCTGGAACGGTTTGCTGAAAAGGCAGCAGACCATTTCAACGACATCCCGCCGCGAGTGGGGGATTTTTACGATCTTTTCAGGTATCTGGTTCGCCACACAGGTTCCAAAAGATACGTAATTGTAATTGATGAATTTTCATACCTTATAGAACGGGATGGCACGATACCTTCCGTATTCCAGGTGATATGGGATGAATGTCTGAAAAATGAGAATATTATGCTGATCCTTTGCGGCTCATCCGTCTCGATGATGGTAAAAGGCGCGCTTTCGGAGAAGTCACCGTTGTACGGACGGAGGACCGGTCAATGGAAACTTGAGTCCCTGAAAGCATATCACATACAGGAATTTTACCCGGGAATCGATTTTGAAAGAGCCGTTGAATTTTACAGCGTTCTTGGCGGGATCCCTCTTTATCTCCTTGAATTCGATCCTGAAAAGAACGTGTTTGGAAATATAAGAGAACATATCCTGACAAAAGGCGAGATTTTGTATGAAGAAGCAGAAACGCTGTTGAAAGAAGAACTGAGGGAGTACTATTTATATATTTCTATATTCGAGGCTATCGCAAAAGGCAAAACCCGTCTCGTCGAGATCTCCGATTATTCGAAAGTGCCCCAGAAAGATCTTCCCAAGTATGTGGGCACGTTGATGAGACTTGAGCTTGTAGGAAAAGAACATCCGGTAACCGAAGCTGAAAGAAGCAAGAAGACGAGATACTTCATAAAAGATAATTTTTTCAGGTTTTATTTCAGATATGTGCACCCGAACAAAACAGAGATAGAGTATGGATATCCTGACAAGGTGATGCAGGTGATAAAAAAAGATTTCAACTCTTTTGTTGGTACCATATTTGAAAATATCGCCAGGGATTTCATGATGAAACCGGAAACCATAAAAAAACTGCCATTTTCTTTTAGCAGGATGGGACGGCAGTGGGGTAAGATCAAAGATGCGCCCAGAGGAAAAAATGTGTATGAGATCGATATTGTTGGTTTAAATGATAAATCCAGAGAGATAATGTTTATTGAATGCAAGTGGAAAGAATTGAGCGAAAGAGATGTGATTGAGGTTCTGAATGAAGTACAAGAAAAATCAAGGTTTGTGCAGTGGGAGACCGGGGTAAGGAAGGAATATTTTGGGATTATTGCGAAAAAGGTTGGGGGAAAAGATAGAATAAGGGCAGAAGGGTTTTTTGTATTTGATCTGGATGATTTTTGTAGTGGCTAAACGCATGACAAACATCCATGTCATTTTGTAGAGTTTGTCGTATCCGTGTCTGCACCATGAGCGGCGCAGCCATCTCACGGTGTCGATTTTGGGCAAAGCATATCAGAGCACGAATCCCACGAATCGGACGAATGACCCGAATCTGGCTACTACAAAAAATAAAATCCCGCGGACCCATGCCCCGGATCCGCGGGTTCAAAAACCTCATCTCACGTCTACGCCGCTGCAAGCACCTTCTCGAGATCCAGCAGGATCAGCAATTGCCCGTCACCAAGCTTGCCGACGCCTTTGATGTACTCTGCATCGATGCCACTGTTGCCAGACTCAGTCACATGGTCGGGCACCGGCTCGATATCCTTTACCGACACCCGCAGCACCTCGCTCACCGAGTCCACAACCATGCCGATCGGGACGCCCTCGGGCTCGACAATGATGATCCGTGTGTTGTCACTC
>DAOWIV010000158.1 GCA_030640725.1 Methanosarcinales archaeon
ATGCGCCCTTGCTGCCAAATCTTTTTTTAACGTAATCCTTAAATATTCCTGAATTTGCGTCATACACCGTAACAACATCAGCATGCATCACCTCTCCCTCAACCTCCCCTACCAGCTCTGATGTCACATCATCAAGCGGCACGTCCTTCCATTCGCTGGTCGTGGCATCCATCGTATCACTCTCTGGATTCACTTCTTATTATAAGTTTCATCGTCCTGCCCTGATGAATCACACCGCTGCACTACTGTATCAGCAACTTAATTTTTAAACAATTTTATAATCCAGCCCCAGCCTACCTGCCCCCAAATGAATTCGGGGACATCCGTAGGCTCGGAGGTCGTGCGATAGGGTGGGCACGGCGGATGTGAAGTGGGCGCAGTTTATATAATAGTATTATATGATAGTATGTATGTATATATACTTCACTATTCAATAGTCTCGCTTAAACTATATCACCACGGTGGAGGGATGTTAAGATCTTTACAGATTTTCTGTGCTAATTTATCAGCGATTTCGGTGTGGCGTGGCACTGATGATGTTTCTCTGCCGGCGGGATTGAAATAAATCGAATGGTTGCCACCTTCTCGTAAAAATCTGCAACCATGTCGCTTTAAATGTTTCAGCAGTGCACGACGCTTCATTCATGCCGCCACCAGCAACTCTTCTCTAATTGCATCTGAACCCACTACTTCAAGTTGCACCAGTTCTCTGTTTGCTTTGATGACCATTACTACAGCCTCTTTCAGGTTTTCGCGTGCTTCTTCCAGTGTTCTACCCTGTGTATTCGCGCCGGGTAGTTCTTCAACATAGCCGATCCACCAGTTTCCATCTCGTTCGAATACTGCTGTGAATTTGTTCATGGTTAATCGCTCCTGCGGATGTTTGTGCGAGTTATATTTCATACACCATTTTTAGTTTGGATGAAGTAGCATTTATGGTTTGTGCTACTGTTTGTGGGATGGATGAACACGGAACACAGCAACCCAACACACGGCAATGGTACGCAGCTAAACGATCCGGTTGTGCAGGCAGAGATCGCTTCCGCGATGCAGGTTAATGATCTCGTCCGCGTGCTCGGAGGGTGCGGATTTGGCGCAGGAAGGCTTGCGCAAGCTTGTGATATCTACGAAGAAATGCTCAAAAGCGGCGCGACCACAAAGTTCTTCGGACTTGCCGGTGCGATGGTGCCAGCCGGCATGAGAAACATCGTATCCGGCTTGATCCGGGACGGGCATATCGATGTTCTCGTCTCGACAGGCGCAAATCTCGTGCATGAGATCATTGAATCGCTTGGATTGCCCCATTACAAGGGCAGCGACGTTGTCGATGACAATGCGCTGTACCGCGAGCAGATCGACCGGATATACGATGTGTTTATACCTGAACTCCACTTTACCCGGCTGGAAGAGCACCTGCTCGCCGTATTCAAAGATATGGGTGACCGCATCTCGATCAGGCAGATGCTCTCAGATATCGGCAGGTCGCTGGACGATCCGAATTCGATCCTGCGGGCTGCGTATGAATGTAATGTCCCGGTATTCTGCCCCGCGGTCCAGGATTCGATGATCGGGCTTCATGCGTGGCTATACCGGCAGACAAACCCGCTGAATGTCGATGTCTTCGCGGACGTCCACGAGTTCCTTGACATCTGCTTCGATGCAAAGCAATCAGGCGCGGTCTTCATCGGAGGCGGCGTGCCAAAGAACTTTATTCTGCAGGGAACGCTTATGACATCGAAGGGATTTGACTATGCGATCCAGTTGACGACAGACCGCCCCGAATCCGGCGGACTTTCGGGTGCGACGCTTGATGAGGCAAAATCATGGGGAAAGATCAACGAAAACGCAAAAGCAGTCACGGTATATGCGGATGCAACCATCACGCTGCCGATCATCGTGGCTGCGGTACGGAGCAGGCTATGACCGTTCTCGCGGTTTGAGCCACCTGTCTGATTCGAGGGATTCGTCTGCTCAGGGGTGTAAACATGGATTTGGCGGATGGCGCAGATGTTCGGGTATGTGTTTGTCCGTAGGAAATTAGAAAGATGTCATTTTGCTCACCGTAACATTTATGTAACAGTCCATCCAACTATATCATGGTGGGAGCGGGGCCGAGACGCCAAGGTTACTACTTATTGTCTCCCACTATACCTCCTTTGGTGTAACTCAGGC
>DAOWIV010000223.1 GCA_030640725.1 Methanosarcinales archaeon
ATACTTGTCCTGTGCAGCATCGCAATCGTGCTTGGCGCAATAAAGTTTGTGAGAGTCGTCGTAACGGGCGCCCGGAAAAAATCCGTCTTTTCGCCACGCAACACTTTCCTCTGCACCATCATCCTGCTAATGCTCATCGCTTACATAAGCTGCTGGGGCGTGACATACAGTTTTATATCGCAGCACATATTCAACACGAAAGTCATAATTCCGCCCGAATTTTTCAATGTATGGTGCTATATCCCGGTGGTGCTGCTCACGATCCTGACCGGTGTATGCATGGTGTATGGCAGAATCGATGATACACATCTGAAATATCTGGTAATCCTTGTATCGGCTGCAACAATCCTGCTTGCACTGATACCGAGCCACCCGCTGATTGACCGGGAAAACGAGTTCATCATTTCGTCATCGGTGCCTGTTGCGATACTCGGATCGATCTCGGTATGGTCGTTTTTGCCACCGTTCCTCTTCGCGTTCATCGCCACCTTCTGCAAGCTTCTCCGGGATATCAAGAAACTTCGCGGGCGAATGTGGTTAAGATCGGTCGGGATTAACATGGTTCACATTGGTTTTGTGTTGGTCATACTTGGCGCAATCATCACCACCTCCTTTGACCATGAGGCAAGCGTCATATACGGAATCGATGGACTGGGCACAAAGAGCGATATCGGGCGCGGCTGGGCAGTGGAACCGACTAAATTTGACGCGATTCAGAATCCCGACGGCGCATGGACGCAGGTCGCACATCTGACGATATATAAGAACGACGTGTTATATAGCACCGGTATAACCGGATTTACAAAGACGAAACAGTACGGGGACATTCATGACCCGATGATCGACCGCAGTATCCCGCGTGATGTGTACATACAGTTCCAGGGAACCCGCTCTCACATCTCGACCGAGGCTGTGGTGCTGCCGCTATCCGTCAGGATCGTGCCATGGGTGTCCCTGCTCTGGGCAGGCTGCATCATCATGATCGTTGGGATATACTGCATCATCATATCGATATATTTAGTGGTGGTGAAGAAGAGAGAAATAGCAGCAGAGATTATGAAACGGTAATACGGATATGGCTATGCGACTGCTCCCATCATTGCGCGAAAAGAAGCGTTATCTTGCCTTTGGGATACTATCAGAAGGCGCGGTATCAAGACGCGATTTCATCGACGAACTCGAACGGTCTGCCTCATCACTGCTCGGAGACATCGGTAGCAGCGAGTGCGGGCTAAAGATGCTCTCGTTTGACCGGACTGGTGGAATCATCAGGTGTGCGCGCACAAAGACTGAGCATACGCGGGCTGTGCTTGCGACGATAAACAGGGTCAGGGGCGTGCGTGTTGCAGTTCATGTAATCGGGAGTTCTGGCTCGGTCAAGGGGGCAGAACGGTTCTCTGGCAGGGGTGCCGCTCCAGAGGCATAATTTTTGGGTAAGGTCATGATCTAAGTGCTCCCCGAACAATAAAGTAGCAAAGTTTAGCTGATGGCACCTCGCATCTCTGACATTCGTGCGATTCGTCGCATTCGTGCCATTCATGTTCCACTGCTGCCGATTTTAAACAAAATATATAACACGAATGTGGCGAATTTGACTATCACGTACGTGTTTAGCTAACCACAAAATCACACAGATTTCCACGAGAAAGTATGAGGATGCAGAATATAAAATGTAAACATATCGCAAATATCTTGTAGGTACTACCATCTTCTTGTGTCAATCTCGTGAAATCTCGTGGTTTTTCGCCGCAGCTAACCACATACCAAATATTTATTATTTCACTTTCGGGCAATTGTTTCCGGTATAACGGCGTGTGTGGTAGTCACGGTACCTGCCAGTTTTGCGCCGGTCTCTTCTCTCGTTATCTTCATTACATGCTGCACGCATATCTGATACCGATGGATGAGGATACCCAGAGCGCCGAAACGAACGGGGCAATCGAGGCAGCCGAGCTGACAAAAGCCGAGAGAGAGCAGTTCGAGCAGCATTACAGGCACTGGATCACCCTGGTGGCGTCTGACATCGCACTGCCGATGAGGAACGCCGAACGAGCGGCGATAGAGGCTGTGATCAATCGATGCGAGCAGTATCAGAATGATCCTCCGTCGATGTATACAGTCATCCCCGACGATCTACGTGCCCGGCTGGAGCAGTTGGTCGGAAGCGATCGGCTGCAGGGCATTCTGCTGCTATCGGCAGACATGGTCGCTTTTGCGCCATCGATCTACATGCAGCACCAGAATATCCTTGATTACGCCATTGCGATGAACCGGCGTTTCTTCTTCAGGATCTACTGGTTTCCGATCATCGGGATTAACCAGTCATTCATCGAGCAGGCAGATGAGCGGATGCTCCATTTCGTGCTCGAACATGAACTGATCCAGAGCGAGATGTATACCGAACATGTGGCTGCGCATGGCTGCCGACCGTTCAGCTTCGATGAGAAGCGTGCAATTGATGGGCAGGCGTTGCATCTGGCGGTTGAGCGGTCAGGGATCACGCAGGACGAGCATATCAGAGAGCGCGAACTGATGCATGAGATCTCGATGTCTGCACCCCCTGTGCCAAAAACCTTTGCAGAGACCTCTCTTTATGAATATCTTGACAGGCACTGGGAAGAGATAAAAGATCTCGGCGTCAAAGGAGAAACAGAGTCTGAGGCAGAGTTTGAGGCGATGGTTTCGCAGGAACATGGCTGGATTGACTTTTCTCATGAGATTTACAGGCTGTTTCTTGCCAGGTTAAAGGAGAAGCTGGATGTCACGTATCATGAGTACGGGTATGTGTGACATTGACGCCTGATTTTTCGCAGTTGCCTTTTCGCAAGTTCGGGGTATCTTCTTGCACAGCCACTACTCACGTTCAGTGGACTCGTATTGACCGGATGCAGATCAAATCCATATATGAATCCATTCCATCGTGCGCTTCGGTTCTGCAAACTCGAGAAGAGACCGCGATAAGATTGCGGAGTTGATCAAAGAGTTCCTGCGAGGTTAGCGGTCTGGAATTGCCGGAGGAAAATGCTCATATCACCCACATCGATTGTGGCTTTGACTTTTTGGGCTGGAACTTCCGTAAAGATGGTATTTGTTTGAACGAATCGCTTTTGTGAGGCGATTGCGGCTCAGGCAACGATATTAGAGAGGGGATACGCGCACAGACTGATCTCCCAGGGTCTTAACCAGAGCACGTATGCGGTGGGAAACCAATATATACATAGACGCGGAGACCTTATGATTACAATCTGCCAATCGATTGTGATTTAAGAGGTGAATGCATGAGAAAAACACTGATATTGCTCTCAACGCTTATTCTGCTACTTTCAAGCATCCCGATGGTTTTTTCTGAGGTGCAGTTTGATACGCTCGCACTGAAGACCCAGGATGTTGACTGTACAAAGTGTCACCCCGGGTCACCGCACACCCTCCACGAAGAGGTGATGAATCAGAACCGGGTGACCTGTGAAGCCTGTCACGGAGAGGCACTGGAGATTGCGATCCCGCAGTGTGAAAAATGCCACGGCGGCACGATTCACGACGTGCACATCGCGAAGGTGAAGACCGAGGATTGTTCGTACTGCCATGGTGATATCAACACACACCACAACGGCGAGATCCTTGATACAACAGTGTGCGCACACTGCCACCGCGATCTCGTGGACGTGCACAACGGATGCGAAGCCTGCCACAAGACCGCGCCAAACATCGTGAAGCCGGTCCAGCACGCCGGAGTAACCATCCTGTGCCAGGACTGCCACGCGTATGACGATCTGGTGCACCTTCATGGTGAAGAGACCAACACATCGATCTGTTATATGTGTCACAGACCCGAAGGCAACACTGAAGAACGGGAGCTCAAACCGGACGTGATTCCGCACCTGATCCATCTGCCGGATCTGGCAACCTGCGATGGCTGCCACATGCCAGAGGGCAAGGTGATCCTGCCTCCGTGCAGCAACTGCCATGATCTGACAGGACTGCACCTGATCACTGTGGTGCCGCCAACGCAGCGCGGACTGGACTGTTCGGTCTGCCACCCTGCAAGCAGTGTGACAGCGGCTCCGGATATGACTGCCGCACCGGCGACGACACCGGTTGCAACAACCACCGGGATGGCTGAGACAACAGAGGCAACAGAGACGGCGGCAGCGCCAGAGGAAGGAGAGGCAACTGGAGAAGATGCCACACCCGGATTTGGGGCGATGTTGCTGACCGTTGCAGGTATAGTGGCGTATGCAGTCCGGCGAATGAGATGATGTTGAGATAGCATCGAAATTCGCCCTTTTTTATTTTTTGGTACGTGTTTAGCTATACTCGGGCACACGGCACAAACTGCGATTTTTATAGGCATGGTCAGGTGTCGTATGGAGTCGTTAGACAAATCTTGGGTTATACAAAAAAAACCTTAATCTGTGTTCATCTGTGTAAATCTGTGTCTAATAAGGGTTTTTAGAC
>DAOWIV010000258.1 GCA_030640725.1 Methanosarcinales archaeon
CCTCAACTTTTGTGAGATAGTTAACGATTCTTGCAAGAACCGTGAGTTTCTTCTGCGGCATATCATTCACTTTCTCCATTTCAGTCCGATCCGTTGCGATGTTCTCCATTTCGGCATGGCATTCTCTTTTATGCTAACCATACAGCACCACCCCATCCCGTTCCACAAGTCTGTTGAACAAACAATCCTTGCTTAAATCGACGACATCCAGCGGCTTGGACAGATCTCTATACAGCTCCCAGCAGAAATCAAAGAACAATTCGGGCGCCAGCCCAGTTACGCCGATGTCTATATCATTCGCGTCTCTTCTTTCTCGGGATGAACCAAAGAGTATCACTCTTGTCAATTTGTATTTTTTTGCGTATTTTAATATTAGAAGCTTATCGTTTTTGGAGATCACTGTATCTTATGTTTGCTTAACGATATATCTGGATTTCGGCTGATTGACACAAACACACGCCTTCCGGCAAAAATGATTGAGAGTTCCGGAGCAATTTAGGAATCAGCCGAAGTTTTTCTTTTCCTTTTTGCAGGAAACTCATAAATAAATTTGAGCAACATTTCTACAAAAGAAAGCAGTTCCTCCGCGTCTTCTCTCTCCACAATTGCTATTTCATGAGTTGCTTCGTTCCCCTTCTTGCGAATGTGGTCAACCCAGTCCCTCCCATCAGGTGGTATGAATCCTTTGTCTGATAGATATTCGACATACTCAATGAATTTCTGACCTTCCGAAGCGCCTTTTGATACGGCAAGGTTCATCAGAAGTTTTCTGCAGCAAAGAACAGCCGCTGTAGATGCATTCGACGCCGTACAATTCCTAGCCTCTTCATACAAGGATTCGACATATTGGTCGGGTATGTCATGAACCGGGTTGCCGTATGCAACACCTGGGATTTGTTTACCATCTGGCCCAAAGTAAGTCGGCTGGAAGCAATTGTGGCAAATATATATGTGAGCAACAATATCGCTTTTGTCGTACGCATCCCAACCGCGTTGAGAAGCTAAATGCAAACCACAATGACCACAAATAAAATCTCGGGATTTGATAATTCCACCAGTGTACTCCCACGTTAATTTCATCCCATCCTCATGATAAAAAAAAATAAAAACAAGTGATCTCAGAAGAGATCACTCAGATTAACCTTAAACGCGCCCAGACTTCCGCCGTAATTTCCAGCAGTAATCTTTTTGACGCCCGGCATCTTCACAGCAGCCTCAATTCCTGCTTTGGTTGCAGCAGTCACAGCCTCGATGTCAACACCATTGATCACGAGTTCGTAGACCGCATTGACATCTCCCGGGATGTTTGTGTCCTCGACCTTGTCTTTGAGTGTTGGGGCGAACCGCTGGTTCGTTGTTGCCTTCATGAATGTGTACGTGTCAGCGCCAGGCTTCGAGCCGCTTGCAACGATCCCTCCAGGGAACGGTGTGATCGAGCCTTCACATTTCATGACTGCTTCCACCGCTTTCTCCGCTGCATCAAGCCCGTTCATCTGAGTATCTGCGAGGATGAAGAAATTGCCTCCTGCAACACCATCAACCGCACCGATGTTGTGCTCGATAACGAAATCACCCTCCATCATCGGGATCGCATAAGCCTTTCGCCCGCCGACCTCAAGTTCTGACTCATACCCGTCCGCAAAGAACTTCAGCTTGAATCCGGTATCGAACTGCTTCTCCGCATCAGGAAGCCCGTTCCACACAGCAGTCGTTGGTGCTGTGAGCACACACTGACTGATCCGATTCATCAACTGTTCCTCAAGTGCCTTGTACCCAAACGTGCATATCTGGATGTAGACGCCCGGACGTCCGTCTGGTGTCTCGCTGCCATCGACAACGCACTCAATTCCAGCTTCTGCCGGGCACAGGATCACAGATGTCCCGAATCCCGTTGCTTCCGTTGCAGCAACCATTGCCCAGTGCTTGCTCGCGCCAGTGATCAGTACCCTTGCAACCTTGATGCCGAAGGCTTCTGCGTAGGTATCTTCGATCTCTACTCCATTTAGTTCCATAGAAATACCTCGCATCTGTCATACACCGGACTACTACAAAAGGGTTTAGATTGTTCGGATGGTTGGGAAGTCACAATTACGCGGTGCCGGTGCTGATGCCAGTGAGACAGTCTTGCGACTCCCTGCATTCAAGCGGAATTTTGTGATCCAACCGTCTGTTCTGACGACACGGGAGTTCTGGCGGCTTTTTCGATGACCAATTGCCCGCTCATCGTTTGTTTATCCCACACGTTCCGCGATTCCTCGATCACGATCTTCTCCTTGAAAAGCGGGCAATACGTGACAAACGTCTCAAACTCGCCACCCTCGCCCCCTGTGCAGACATAACAGATGCCGTGGAGATCGCACAGTTCCTCAAAAGCATCTCTGTCTATTATCCGCCCGAGCCAATCCTCTGTGAGACCGTAAGCGGCAACAGCCGAGATCAGCACCTCAAACCCTGCATCAAACATCTCATTCCAGAGTTCTCCCGGATTCCTCTTCCAGAGTGGTGCGTGGCTCACCAGACCAAGTTCGGCACAGATGCTCTCAATCCGCTTCTTCTGGTAATTGGAGTATATCGCTCCTGAAACGACACCTTCCACGCCGTATCTGGCTTTTGCTTCTGTTAAAGCAGCTTTCAGGTCTGAAAGCTCCTCTTCCTTCACTCCGGCGGTCTCCCTGAAGATCAGGGGGAGCTGCATCGTCTCTGCCTGAAGCTTGACAAGATCGATATTCGGGACGTGATACATATAGGACTCCGGATTGAGCGATTTTATCGCAACCACGACACTGATCTCACCCTCTCCGTTCTTGCTGGCAAGATACGCCGCATACAAGCCGTCCTTGCCACCCGAAACCAGTGCTGCCAACCTCATCTCCCCGCGCTCCTCCTGGCGTGTCTATGACTGCGGGATATGTCACGCCACTGGCTCGGATAGATCAAGGAGCAGGTCAGGGGGGATGTCATGGCATGAAATGGCATATCATAGCAACGGATTGGTAACATCTTAAACATTACCGCAGGAACAGAACAGAATATCTCCTGCTCTTGCACGCCGAACCACGCTTCTGAGGATGTTTCTTGCACCCACAAGGTTATAAGAATCCTTATCAAGCACCATCACATTCGCATCTGCCCCCATTTCGATGATCCCGCAGTTCAGACCGAGTGCGAGCGCACCAGACCGGGTACACATCCCGAGCACCTGCTGCTCGCTCAGAGTGAATACCGAAGACAAAAAGCGCATCTCTGCAAACATATCCACCGAATTAAACATCACGTTGTCGGTTCCGGCAGCAACCGTTACACCCGCAGCAAACATCGTCTCAACCGGCGGGATACCAACTCTAGTCAGGAGATTCGATTGCAAACAGACCGCAACCGGGATATCATGATCAGAAACCTGGCAAAGGTCATTAGTCGATGCGTGTGTCAGGTGTATCAGGAGATCGGGGTTCAGCGCCAGCGCATCCTTGATATCTGTCGAATCGAGTTCGCCTGCATGGATCGCAAACCTGCCGCCGCATTTCCTTGCGTGCTCTGCGATTGCCGCTGCGACCCCGTCTTTGTAATCATTGGTGCTGCTGATCCCGATGCCGCCCGCGCAGCCAAGGATCGAACCAATCTCATCTTTAAGGTCTGTCAAGCCCCCCATATCTGCATCATCCATGCCATAGGCGTCATCACCATCACCACCATCGCCAGCCGGTCTGCCAAAGATCACCGCATCCACAGGAGCGCAACTTGCCGCCTGTTGCAGTGCCTGCACCCCGCGCAGACCCCCTTCCCTGAAATCAGCAAATGCGCAGGTGCCGGTTGCAGCCATGTCACGGATGCTTGCCTGCATCGCCCGCACAAGATCGTACATGCCGGTTGTGCGTAGCACCCGGTGCTTGAGTCCATCAGGCGGTTGCACCAGACTTGCAATATCTGTGACCCGAGGGTCTTTCAGCACCGAATCGCCGATGTGCGTGTGCGCATTCACAAAACACGGTACGACGATGCCATGCGCCAGCGCGTCCACCGGTCCCGGTTCTTCGCAGACATCGGTGATAACACCATCGCTGATGCAGATGTAGCCCTCTACCACCTCAAAATCATCGCCGCAGAGAATGCTTCCCGAGAGCAAATATTCTTCCATCACGATTTAGGTTCTCTGATAATATCCTTGATACTGCCCGTGATGCTGTCTCTGGCGCCGTCCCTGATCCTGCCCTCGACTTTGTCCCCGATACTTTCAAGTGCGTCCTTGATGCTCCTGTCCGGCGCATCCGGAAGCTCGATGCCAGCCAACCGCTCAAGCAGCTGATAGACTAAAAAGAGGTACGAATCCGGTTCGTCGGTGATGATGATCGAATCGTTGTCCGCTCTGGTGAGTTTCATCGTGATGCTGCGCGGTGTGCCTGTTTCGTCGTAATTGGTAGTGAAATGTGTCTGTTTCAGTCCGTCAGGATGCTCCAGGCAGATCACTGCATCCTCTGCTCGTGCACCATAGAGCGAAACAAGATAGCGGAGAAACATCAGAACCCGCTCAGGCACACCTACCTGCTCATACTCGGCAAGCACCAGCGGATCATTGGTGAATAGCGGAAACGCTATCGTCTGCTCGATAGCCTCATCAAAAGCCAGGGCAAGAGCCATTGCAAGATCATCGCGTGTGCCATCATCGATCTCTTGCAAGTGATATTCAATCAGATCCCGGACGCTCTTCCCCTCCGGGTCGTTTTTCAGGATCTTTGCGATCGCAGCCCCGCCCCTCTTTATGGTTTTGTCCAGTTCCGGAGTGAAGACCGTTTTTTTATCGTCGCCGGTTTTCTTTTTCATTGCCATACGTGTCCCTGATCAAAATTGTGCCGCATGTACATAAAAATACCTGTCAGTGCGCCGCATCCCATTGGCAAGCAACGTTTTTACAGGGGGTTCGTCAAAACATGATGCCAGATGAAGAATCTCAATTTGCTGCTTCTTGGTCTGGTTGCAGGGTTCTGTAGCGCTGCTCTGGGCATCGGTGGCGGTGCGATCATGGTTTCAGCATTGATCCTCTTCTTTAATTACAAAATAAAGAGAGCTATTGGTGCGTCGTTAGCAACGATAGTTCCCACTGCCTTTGTTGGAATAATAGCACACTATGTCATAGAAAGCAGCAATATCAAATTCCTTATCGTGTTATTTATCGTTGCAGGCTCGATCATCGGTGCAAAGTTTGGTGCTGAACTGGCAAACAAGATGAGTGTCAAACTATTAACAAAATTATTCACCTTGCTCTTAGTTTTTATGGGGTTAAAATTGACCGGGATAATAAATTTTCCAGCCGAAACGGTTTCAAATACCAGCGCATACCCCCTGCTGGTGGTTCTGGGTCTGATCGCCGGTTCGGCTTCCGCACTATTTGGCATCGGTGGTGGTGTGATAATGGTTCCAATGCTAAACCTTTTCTTCGGACTGTCGATACACGAAGCAGTCGCCACTTCGTTAACGGTTATTCTGCCAACCACCCTCGCAGGAGCGATATTCCACAAGAAATTTAATAACATAGACACCGACGCAATAAAATTCCTGATCCCCACGTCACTGATCGGAGCTATTTTTGGTGCCATTGTTGCAAATATCCTGCCTGCAACCACATTAAAAATCGTTTTTGGGATTTTCATGATTTTGTGCTCGATCAATATCTTTATACACAAAGAATGACTGATGGATCGGCTCGTTTCGCTCCGGTTTCGCTCGACATCCCTCACAACGCCACAAACCCGAGCTTTTTAAAACAAGAAATAACCAAAATTTCGAAAGTGTGTGGTTGCAGGACGGTGGTTTTGATTTTTGGGTGGAAAACTTGGGTTGTAAGCATTTTAGACCCTGGCTTGCAATAGCAGCGGCGCAGCCATCAACGCAGATTACGCGGATTTTGCCGTTATGTAGCACACGTGCCTGATCTTTGATCCACCTCCATCTGGTGAGTATGTGCCGGTTCCGGATCGGCTAATCCCCAATCCCGTCCTTCGTCACTCACCTCATAGACGGCTACGGCGTTACTCATGTTCTCAAACATCATTCTAAATGACAAACTTAAGCACCCCGTCCCGGATATTCTCAATTAATCTGCGACTTCTCCTCGCTCTCGCGCAGAGCCGCCTCTGCAATCTTGCATCTTGCGCCCGGTTATGTCCGGATCGTAGCCTGCAAAAATTTTTTGTGATCGAGTTCCACCAGGGTCAGTAAAACATCAGCAAAGAACTCCCTCCCGTCTATCCGTAGGTGTTTCCACTCAAATGAATGCGATCCCTTCTCCATTGCGATCGCCATCATCTTATGGGATTTTGGCAGTGACCGCGATCCGTCCGGCTGGTATTCGGGAGAGCTGTCAGCCAGGGTCATGGAGGTGAACTCCTCCTCGTCTTTGCATCCGAACATCTCCAGAGTGGCGGAATTTCCGCTGAAGAATCCACCTTCTGGCGTCAGCATCATGATTGCGTCCCTGGACGAATCGTAGAGGGTTCTGTACATAATCTCGCTCTCCCGGAGCGCATTCTCAATGGCTTTGCGTGCCTCATCCAGTTCAATGTCATGGAGAGCAAACGCGATGTCGGAAGCAACCTCTTTGAGGAGTTCTTTTTCATCGTCGTCGGCAGCGACATCGACATCGGCGGCAAGCGCGATTGCAAGCAGCCCAAAGAGCCTTCCAGCGTATTCGACACGGATGATCGCAGTTGCGTTGCCAGCATAAGTGCTCCTGAAGGTGCAATCTTTGCACTCCACGGATTTGTCAACGATCGTAATCCTCTCTTTCCGGAAAAGCGCGTCTTTGAAACACGGGGAAGGACTCCTGCCAACCAGATCATCGCAGAAGCGGGAAGGATCGCGTCTTGAGTCAGAACCCAGGACCATCTCAAAGGTTGCATCATCCCGCAGGAGCCCGAACCACGCGGCATCGTAGCCCCGCGCTTCTAACAGGATGTCACAGGCTTTCCGGAGGAGGTTGTCCCGGTCTTTCTCCGATACGATCAACTGATTAACATTCCTGATGGCTTTAAGAACGCTGTTCAGGCGCTCAATACGATCTTCAGCAAGCTTGCGTTCGACGATCTCTCGTTTCAGTCCGGTGTTTGCTAAAGCGAGTTCCGCGGTGCGCTCTTTTACACGGGACTCCAGTTCGTCGTGTGACTCCTGGAGCGCGTCTTTTGCCCGCATGAGTTCGATCGCCTGCGCGCCCAGCCTTGGGATAACCCCAACGGTCTGCGATAGGGAGGCTGCATAATTCCGGACCACGTCTTCCCGGATCACGCGCATCTTCTTTGCTTCTGCAACCAGCAGGTCCGGATCCACGTCGATCTGCGCGGCGATCTTTTCAAGTTCCTTCAATCGCTCGGGGGAGAACTCCTCCGTTATAAATTGTCCCATGAACATCGTTGCTTTGCGCTCACCATCGATTATGATCGGTGCGGCAAAGTGTGCACCGTGCGCGAAACAGCGCATAAGTACAGGTTCGTCTGACTCGAGGACTTTTTGACCCATATCTGCAAATGACTGGAAACAGCACCGCATCCCTTCTTTGGTTGACTGGATCAGCGAACAAAAACCGGTTGGGTTGCTGAAACGAGTCAGGGCGTCCCCTTCCGGTGAAAAGATCACTGAAGATGTACGGATAACCTTTGCAAACCCATCCTGGATCTCTTGAAGCTCGTCGAAGTCGATTAATTCCTGCAATGGCAACGATCTTCTCATTATTTCCTCCCGATCCGTTTATAAGCCATTTTCCTACCCGACCCGGCGATGGTCGTCAACTTAGCATCCGGTTCATCCGACAATATGCCAGAGAGACGTAAACGGTCTTATCTCGTGCGGGATATATAAAAAGGTACGTGTTTAGCCGCTCCACATACACCAATCTTTTAAAAACTGTATTGAAACTATTCGTAGAGATAAATCCGTATTCATACATTCAACTTCTCCCTCGGGCGCGATGACAACATATAGGAAGTTGCGCAGTTGTGATACGCGCGCTCATGAGATAAGTATTAAATGTTTACCAGTCAATGGCTTCTTGATGGTGCGTGTAGCGAGGGATAAAAAAGCCGCTCTGATATCCATAGGGGTGACTGCATTTCTAGCAGCCATCAAATTTCTTGCTGGCACACTTTCAGGAAGTATCGCGCTGGTTGCTGATGCGGTCCACTCACTCACGGATGTGATCAGTTCCATCGGGGTCGTCATAGGTCTCAAGATTTCGGATCGTAAGCCCACAGAGACGTTTCCTTATGGATTTTACAGGGCGGAAAATATCGTGAGCCTCTTCCTCGCTCTTGCAATCATTTACGCAGGATATGAGATTGTTCTCACGTCGGTTGAGAAGTTTGCCACGGTGAAAGTCCTGACAAATGTCCCGTACGCGATCATGGTTGCGCTGGTATCGCTGTTATTCACCCTGCTTCTGAGCAGTTACAAGCTCAAAGTCGGAAGAGAGGAGAACTCACCCAGTTTGATTGCGGATGGGGAGCATACAAGAGCGGATACCTATGCATCCGCAGCGGTGCTTGTCGGAATACTTGGAAACTACATCGGTTTCTATTCCCTTGATCCGGCATCAGGCATTCTGGTCTCTCTCTTCATCTTCAGAGCCGGGTACGGAATCTTAAAAGATTCGATAAAGGTTCTGCTGGACGCATCCATCGATTACGAGAGTCTGAATCGAATACGGGAGATCACGTCCGAGACCCATGGCGTTGGGGAGATACAGTCCCTCGCCGCAAGAAGTTCCGGAAAATTCATATTTATAGAACTGGAGATCGGAACAAAATTGAGGGATCTTGAGATGGCGCATCAACTGAGCGATAAGATCGAAATGCGGATTAAATCCGAGATAAAGAATGTTGACAGGGTTCTGATCCATATCGAGCCCGAGGCGCGGGGAATCACAAGGTATGCGGTTCCATGCACCGAGAACAATGGTACGATATCCAGAGTCTCCGGACACTTTGGGGGGGCGGAATACTTCTGCATATTCGATATGCAAAGAGAGGATAACGAGATCACCGATATGAGGTTTCTGAAGAATCCATTTGCCACATTAGAGAAGAGAAAGGGACTCAAGGCTGCCGAACTTCTGGTTGCCAATGATATCGATAAACTGATCACAAAAGAGAGTATCGCACAAAAAAGCCCGTTCTATGTCCTGGATGACGCTTATGTGGGGTCCGAAGAGACTGATCTCGATACCATCGGAGAGATTATAGAAGAGATTATCGAAGATATGCGGGAAGATGGGTCTGAAACAGCAAGGGATCGTGGGTAAATATCTCGTTTTATTCTATTTTGCACCTCCCACAGTCCGCTGCCATCGCTCCGATGCTCGGGGGGCGGGCGCATGGGTTTTTTGCGTACACCCAAATGCGCCTGCGCCACCTGCGTTTCAGATCAGCCCGCCTCGCATGAAGAGCCCGGCGAACAATATCGCGATGATGTTGACCACTTTGATCAGCGGGTTTAACGCGGGTCCTGATGTGTCCTTGAACGGATCGCCGACGGTATCGCCAACCACTGCCGCCTTGTGGGCATCAGATCCTTTGCCGCCGTGTGCGCCATCTTCGATCAGTTTCTTCGCGTTATCCCATGCTGCGCCGCTGTTTGCCATGAATAGCGCCATCAGCAGACCGACAACAATGATCCCGATGAGGAGTCCGCCGAGCGCAACCGGACCAAGCACGATACCGACAGCAAGCGGCACACCGATCGCAAGAATGCCTGGGATCACCATCTCTCTTATCGCAGCCTTTGTCACGATATCCACAGCCTTCCCGTACTCCGGTTTTGTGGTGCCTTCCATGATACCCGGAATCTCCCGAAACTGCCTTCGCACTTCTTCCACGATCTCAAAAGCGGCTTTGCTGACTGCATTCATCGTAACAGCACTGAACAGGAACGGAAGGAGCCCGCCGATGAAGAGCCCGACCAGTACCAGCGGGTTATCAAGACCGAGCGCACCAGCGTCAACAAGACCCACCTGATGCCTGTAATCTGCAAAGAGTGCAAGCGCTCCGAGAGCGGCTGATCCGACTGCATAGCCCTTGGTCACCGCTTTTGTGGTATTTCCAACAGCATCGAGTTGATCGGTCACGTCTCTCGTGCTCGGTGGAAGCGCAGCCATCTCTGCGATGCCGCCTGCGTTGTCTGTGATCGGTCCGTACGAATCGAGCGCAACGATGATCCCGGTCGTCGAGAGCATCGCGACCGCCGCAAGAGCGATACCGTACACGCCGATGGCTGCATCCTCCATTCCACCAACAACAAAGAATGAGACCAGGATGCCGGCACAGATCACAATCACCGGCATTACAGTGCTTTCGAGACCGACCGCCAGCCCCGAGATGATGTTTGTGCCTGCCCCGGTCTCTGCTGCACGAGCAACCGTCTTTACGGGTCTGAAATTGACTGAGGTGTAGTATTCGGTGATGACCACGACCAAAACCATGATCACGATCCCGACGAGTGTCGCATAAAAGAACCTGATATCGCCGCCCATCAGCCGGTCCGTGATTACATAGAACGCAACAACGCTGATCAGTGCCGCGGCTGCAACGCCCTTGTAGAGCGCACGCATGATCTTCCCATCCTTGCCGAGCCTGACGCAGAAGACTGCGATGATCGATGCAACGATCGCAGCCGCCCCGAGCATCAGCGGGTATGTGACAGCGTTTGGGTACTCGTCGATCACGAATGCACCAAGAAGCATTGCGGCAAGCGCGGTTACAACATAAGTCTCAAAGAGGTCTGCGCCCATTCCCGCGCAGTCGCCGACGTTATCGCCGACGTTATCAGCAATCACAGCTGCGTTCCTCGGATCGTCCTCAGGGATTCCTGCTTCCACCTTGCCGACGAGATCCGCGCCGACATCTGCCGCCTTTGTGTAGATGCCACCTCCGACCCGTGCAAAGAGGCTGATCAGGCTCGCACCGAACGCAAAACCGATGATCAGATCGACGTTCTCAGGAACCCCTCCGAATAATATATAAAACCCGCTCGTACCAAGCAACGCAAGACCGACGACAGCAAGCCCGGTCACCGCGCCGCCCCGAAACGCAAGGGTTAGTGCTCTCTCAACTCCGCCTTTCGCGGCATTTGCGGTTCTCACGTTTGCGCGAACCGAGACGTTCATGCCAATGTACCCTGCCGCGGCAGAGGCTACTGCACCGGCAAGGAACCCGGCTGCAATCTTTGCCCCGTCATCAAGCAGAACAAAGATCACAGCAGCCAGAATGATCGCAACGATCGCAACCGTCTTGTACTGCCTGTTCAGGTATGCCATCGCGCCCTCCTGAATCGCAGATGCGATCTCC
>DAOWIV010000194.1 GCA_030640725.1 Methanosarcinales archaeon
ATGCGATTTATGCCACATCCATATTTAACCTGCCCCCGGATCATTCAATCGAAGGTGATCGGAATGAACGGGGTATACGAAGATGCAAAAAGACTTGACACCAGAAACAACGTATGAGCTACCAATGATTGACGTGTCCTGAAAGGTGCCTTACTGGCCCCGTCGTTGACCGTCGCTTCCGGAGTTCGGAACGTGATCGCGCCGATTGCCGCACCTCCGGAGATGGTGGGCGGCGCAGGAGGCTGGAGCGGTTGCGACGATCACAAGTGTGAGAAGTCTGATGAGTGTGATCACAAGGATCGGTGCAGTTGGTATTCTTGTTTTTGTATATATTAGCATCACCTAATTACGGCACAGAAAACTACATGTCTTTTTGCCCTTCTTCGATAACTCAAACAATCTGCCCCCGGTCACCCTGGACACGATTTCATCCTCTTTGAGATGGTGGTCACTGAACGACAGAATCCCGTCCGGCGTAAGCACCCGGTGCAACTCCTCAAGCACGCTGTCAGGATCGCTCAAATTGTGAAACACGTCGTAGAGCAGAGCCACATCAACGCTATCAGTAGGTAGTCCGGTCGCACAATCGGACTGAATCGTCTCCACATTCGCAAGATGGTTCCGCGATGCGATCCTCCGGGCACGCTCGATTGCGAGCGGATGGATGTCGAGCGCATAAATCCTCCCTGCCCCACCCACCAGTTCTGCGGCAGCGGTTATGTAGCTCCCGGATCCGCAACCGTAGTCAAGCACACTAAGCCCGGGTTTTATCCCGACTTCTTTCAGGATGTTTTTGCGTGGCAGGAAAATGTCCCGAAGCCTGAAGGCAAAAGACATGATCCTGAAATTAAGGTCTGGTTCTGGTTTATTCATGGTTGTTCCCTCCTGTAACGCCTTTTGTGAATAGAAATATCCGCCCCCGCCACTCTCTATAAACAAATCCTCCCGCTTCTGCCGCCTCAATCAATATCTTCTCAGGTCCCTGCGTCTTCTCGAACGCGAGTACACCATCCGGCTTCAAGACGCGATAGATCTCAGATATCACATCCTCGATTCCGCCGGCGATGTGAAGAAGACCGAAGACGAAGGCAAGATCAATGCTCTTATCCGTTAGCCCGGTATCAGACGCGTTCGATAAGATTGGCGTCACATTCCGTATCCCGCCGCTCTCGATCCTCTCTTTGACTCTCGCAATTGCAGCTGGATGCACATCCACCGCGTAGATTGTGCCCTCCTCTCCCACAACCTTTGCCGCAGGAACCGTGAAGAATCCGGGACCGCACCCAACCTCAAGCACACTCTGCCCCGCCCCAAGTCCAGCTGCCGCAAGCAGTCTCTCCGGTTTCCTGAAGATCGGAAGAATGGGGTTGTCATGCATCAGGGATATGATCCTGTAGGCAAAATCCGGCATCCGGGTGCGGGTGCTGGTGCGACGGGCGCTGTGAATGGAGGTGCTGCCACCGCCATCAACCTGGTTATATGGTAAAACTGTTGCAGCACTAAATATTTAACGTGCATCAACGCACACACAAGTTCCCATGAAAGAGTTCGAATCCGATTCTGCCAATGTCCGCATCCCTGCTGGATACAGCATGGTCACCATCAAACTATATTTCTGGGTAGGGCTCATCTCGGCGACCCTGCTTCGAGCGATACTAATTGCCGACCATTACAGCGACCTCCTTGCACGGGTGCTCTGGTACCTCGGAGTCATCGGGTATATATGGTTCTTCGCTCACAGGTACCACATCGCCAAACGCAGGTTTGGTGTGATAAAAGACCTGAATCTCCTCGGAAAGATACAGGCGCAGGAACCCCTGACCGAAAAGGATTTCGAGGGACTCAATTACATCATGTGGAGCATCTCGGTATCCAAGGAACGCTTGAATTATCTGGTCATCTTTACATTTTCCGTAATAGCCATCATCTTATCGCTGGTGTTGGATCTCGGATTTGTGAAGCTTTGATGGTGGCGGAGTTTGAGCATAAGCGAACGGATGTATCACCGTCCAGGATACCAAGCCCTGCTACAGTCTCCGGGATGATCCCGAGCAGATTCTCTGGAAACTGCTCATAGAGACTTGAAACGTTCTCATCACAGGGCACACCGTCCACATCGGTTATGTGTGCACATCTCAATATGAATCGATCACATGGAATGGCGAAGGTGCGAAATTGCAGATGTCTGCAACATGGTGATTTTGCGCTTTGCCCGGGCACGTTTCAAAATCAGGCATCCGGCTGGCGGGCGCTGTAGGCGCTGTGGTGTCGTTCTTCAATTTCGTTGCTCATTTCCCGCCCCCTGCTGCGATCATGGCTTCTTTGATTGCGCAAACCCATGCCATCTGGTTTTTCTTGAGAATCAGCTCCCATTTCGAGAAAACCAGGAACGATACGTCGCTGCATAACCCTTTTCCGGGCGTGTATGAAACGCTGATGTATTTATAAGGTGTTAGACCCCTCGTACCCACATCTATTTTTTTAATGGAATGCAATGGTATCCTCAAGCAATCATCATCGTCCCCCACCATCCCCCTCGTTTCCAGCACTCTCATCCGTTTTCTTATATTCGACAGCAATAATTTGTTACATAGCCATAGCAGTACAACTATTGCAAAAGGTAGCAATATCCATTGCAAAGTGGTTAGTAGCGAAATGGTTACACCGATTGAAATGAGTAAAGCACCCCCGATGCAATATAACCCCCCAAGTGCAGAACATCGGATAAAATAATATTTCGGAGTTTTGATGATCGGTATTATGATAAGATGCTCTTTTGTGAGAGTTACTCCACCTACATAAGTGGACATAGGATGTTTAAGAGTTTTCCCGTCATTGAGGCGACAGATGCTTGTTTCCTTGATAATGGTATTCATTCTATATCACATCCTCTCTCTTTTATTATTCCTCTGGCGATATTCCACATCGGGACTCCCTTCATGTACTTCCTGTAATCATCACCGTACTTCAAGATATCGTACTCGCTCTCGATTCTGGCTGACATATAGGAGCAGAATAGCGACACTGTGCCAAGAATCGCCGAAAGAGCCGACCGAAAGACAAAGATCAGGATCAGGGCAACCGACTATATCGCCATTCCCAGAGTCCTGGGCTGGCGGATGGTTGCGTATATGCCGCTATCAACGAAAGTCGTGGTCTCGATGCCAGTCTCTGGCGTGCCATAACGCTTCAGAGCACGCATCGATGCCACGACCAGATAGGCTAAAATCGCCGACACGAACGAATTTGTAGCCAGATCACGCTTTGCAGGTGCGTTTTGTTAGCATGGATGCGATGAGAGATGAGAGGATTACTGCTCCGATGATTGATGTGTAGACGCCTTCATGAAATATTTCAAGTTCATATCCTACGGTTGCTGCCACAATGCCCAGACTCAGGCGCGAGTTGAAGATTGTTGCGATATAGCCTGCTTGCCTGGGCAGGTATCTTTTTGTTGCAATGTAAGTTCCTATATATTTTGATATGAAGCATATTGTTGCGAATAATAAGATTAAGATGGTATTTTCATAGAGGGCTGCAAGGTTTACTGTTGTGCCCACCTTGAAGAAGAAGATTGGTGCAAGGAAGCCGAATGTGATTCCCCTTAGCTTGTCCCACAGTTTTATGTGCCCTACAATGACACTGGATGTGATTATGCCAAGAATAAATGCAAGAAGAACTGTTTCAATTCCGATCGCTTCACCGGCGATACCTATGCCGAGTATCAAGAATAGTATTATCTTAAATTCGAACTCTACTGCGTTGCCTTTGTAGTGACTGAATATTTTTTTGCCAAGAGAGGGTACAAAGTATGAGAATATGGTGAATGCCAGAATGAAGCCGATTGTAAGGATTGTCAGGTCTGAAAATAATAGGCTTATTGCTATCATGCTCAACAAATCCACAACCATCGCTGCTGAGAGTATTTTTTTCCCGGTGTCGTCGAGTCGTTCTTTCGATCTCAAGAGCATGGGATAGACGATGGCTATTGATGTTGTTGAGAGGGCGATGCCTGTCAGGAGCGCCTGCTCATACGAGAAGTCCATGAAGTGCAGTGTGATGAAATAAACTGCGAGGAAGGGACTTAAGAAGGATGCGCTGCCTACCACCATGCTGCTTTTTGCGTTCTTTTTTAACACATCGAAGTCTATCTCGAGACCTGCAAAGAACATGAGGGCGAGGATTCCGAAGTCCGCCAGCACGTTGATTACTTCTACACTGCTGAAATTGAAAAAGTTGACTGCTATACATCCGGCAATAATCTCGAATATTGCGCTTGTGATCTTTAGTTCTATTGCCACCAGTCCTGCAAAGATTATCAGTCCGATTGCTATGAAGATTTCGTCCATGTAAATGTTAGTTACCGAAGTATGACCGGTTTAAGAAGTGTTGATGCCCCCATCGGCGATAAAAGAAACGATAGGGCGGTATTACCCATAGTCAGTTTAATTGCAGGAAGTTTCGGCATTCCGGACCACTTGCAGTTCCATCGAATCCCGCAAACTTGTTCGGGTTCCTTGACTTTTTGTCCCACCGGGGCATATATCTATAACTTCCCTTATATTTGTAAGCCCCTCATCCATAGTTTCACCGCAGGAATGGCAACCTTTGAACAGTGGACAGCTTACGGGGCAATACACATCCTCGTCCATCCCGGTGATTATTGGCAGATGCGAGTTTTTCATTTCGGATACCTCCAATCTGGATAACGTATGATTCGTGCATTAAAGACACTTCGCCTGACAGGCGGCGTGGGCTTCCGAAGCGTTATGATTCCCTGCCGGTTTGTACGGGCTTCAAAAAAAGCAGTCCGGGCTGTCGGTCAAGCCCTGCCGAGCAATTTACATGCCTGGCACAGCCCGTCTGTGCATGGCTCGCCGCAGACCCTGCACGGCACGAGCGATGCCGGAGGATACGTATCGCCAAGCGCACCGATCATTTGGTCAAACCCGCGCACGATCCCGTGCCTGGTGCCCGGGTGCGCATTCTCAAACTCGCGTAAGAAGACCCGCACCCCGAGCCGGTACGCTTCATTCATGTACGGGCACGCCTTCGGACAGACTGCAAGCCCGACCGCGCCCGCGTACGCAGCAACCTCGCTTTCAGGAACGTGCCGCAAGGGCTTGATGCGCGGCACGAGTCCGGGCTGCACCCTCGCATGTGAGAGCCTGACGAGCCGCGAGATATCGCCACGCAGGTGATTAATAAGAATCGTCTGCGCTTCATCGTCGAGATTGTGCCCGATCGCAAGATAACCGGCGCCAAGTTCCTTTGCGGTTCGGTTAAGCAGGTTCTTGCGCAGCGCACCGCAGATGGAGCAGGGCGGGTGGGCGGTTGTTTCTAAGATGTTATCGAGCGTTCTTCCGAACGATTCCTCAAACGAGACGATGGTATGCTCGACTCCGAGGTTATTGGTGAGGCTGCTTGCGTTTTCGATCGTTTTTTCACGGTAGCCGCTGATGCCTTCATCAACGGTGATCGCAACGATTTTGATCTTCCGGTTCGGCGCAAGGATGGTGTGCAGGAGGTGCAGGAGCGCAGAACTGTCCTTTCCACCGCTTAACGCGACCGCGATCGTGCCCGGCGAGAGGTTGTACTTGCGGAGGTCTCGCTTGGCTTTCCGCGTGACGTCGTCGATCAGATGTTGCTCGCAGAGATGCATGCCTGAGTATGGCTGGAATACGACCGCGGGGTTGTTGCATCTGGTGCATGGGTGTTTGGTGGTGATTTTCATCGCACTTTATTCATCAATGAGTTGCCGTACGAAGCTCAGAAACTCTCTGATCGGACTGTCGCAAATGTTGTATTCACCGGATCTCTCCTAATGCCCCTCTTATCGATTCTCTTTCCGCTTCAAGGTGATCCAGCCTGAAGAAGTCCTCCCATGTCCCTTCTTCCTCTATATTCCCTCTTTTGTACTCCTCTTCAAAATCTTCGATCGATGAAAC
>DAOWIV010000009.1 GCA_030640725.1 Methanosarcinales archaeon
GGTAGAGAGAGCATTGTTGATCCGATAAAGGCTATGAATCAGGGAGTTCTTCCAAAGGATGCTGCGCAGGTGGATGCGATCATGCAGACGATTCCTGAGAGCACGAGAGACAGATACATCTACGGGCGCACCACTACGCTTCTCAATCTTGACATCGGGGATGCAATATCGGGACTCGGGCTTCCCAGAATCGAGCGACTGATCGAACTCGTGGAGGCTGATCTTCGATGGATGCAGCCGCCTCCGGGTGTCACTGTCACGATCACAGGACAGTCTGTGGTGATGACGACAGTAATTGGAGCGCTCACGACCGGCAGGAGGATGATGACCTTTGTAGGGCTCGTTCTGATCCTCGGAGGGCTCTTCCTGCTCTATCGTGACTGGCTGAAGGCTGCGATCCCTGTGCTCACGATGACCCTTGTGATCGGCTGGTCCGGAGGCGTGATGTACGCGCTCGGCATGGACTACACGCCGATGACCGCAACGCTCGGCGCACTGATTCTTGGCATCGGCTCTGAGTATGCGGTGATGATGATGGAGCGGTACTTTGAGGAGCGGGAGAACGGTCTTGTCCCGATCGAGGCGATCCGGGTGTCCACTGGTAAAATCGGAACTGCGATCACGGCATCCGGATTCACAACGCTTGCAGGGTTCTCAGCGCTGCTCGCATCTCCGTTTTCGCTGAACAGAAACTTCGGCATCATCACTGTGATCGATGTGCTGCTTGCGCTGATTGCGACTTTTTTTGTCTTTCCGGTGCTTGTGGTGGGACTGGATGGTTGGCGGGAGCGGCGGAGGACGCGGAAGGTTGCGAAGATACGGGAACCCAATCGAACGAAACAGCCAAATCGGACAGGAAACGGGATTACAGGATGAAACAAATCAAAGAAGGGCACGACATGAACAGGAATAAGACGATATTTGTAGCACTATTAGCAATAGCAATTACATCACTCGCAGCATTGATACCTATTGTAACTGCCACGGGCTTACCAGACGACTTCTCGCCGGGCTTCACGTTCTCGAAGAACTTCTACGACGTTCATGGCAAGCCAAACATCACCGCGTCAATCGTCGGCGACAACGAGTTCGATCGGGGCGATGAGGTAACGCTCGCAATCGATCTCGTCAACCGCGGCGTCGTTCTCGGATTCGAGTCCGACCGGATGCCTGACGACGATAATGAGGAAGACCTTGCGAAGATGGAACTCGGATACGAACTCCAGCAGGTGAATGCGATCGGGATAACGACAGTCCTCGCCGCTCCGGAGGGGGTCCCAATCGATGTGAAATCAGGACCGCAGCAGGTTGGCTCGATCAGAGGAAGCAAAGGAGCAAGCGAGACTGTCAAATTCAACATCGAGATCGACGAGAACGCGCCCGCAGGCACATACCCGCTCGTCCTTGCCACGAGTTACATCTATCAGAAGAACGTGCAGATGGACGGCAATGTCTCTGAGAATAGGGTAGATGGGAACTTCTGGTACGATACGCTCAATCAGACGCAGATACTCTACCTATCCGTCAGGAAACTTGCTGACTTTGAGATCACAGACGTCTCATCCGATCTTCAGGCAGGCGAGGACGATCGGGTGCTTTCCATAACATATCAGAACACCGGCGAAGAGGCAGCGGTGGACGCTGTGGCACGGATCAGCGTGACCGACCCGTTCAGCAGCACCGACGATCAGGCGTATCTCGGGACGCTCGAACCAGGCGAGAGTGCTACTGCGGTATTTGTGATCGACACGGATTCCGGCGCAGCAATAAAGCCTTACGGAATCGATACCGAGATCAGGTTCAAAGATTCTCGCGGAGAGTCGAGGATATCCGAGTCAATGACCGCGATGGTCACGATTGCGCCGCTGATACCAGGGTCCGAGAAGATGAAACCGTACATTCTTCCTGCGGTTCTGATCATGATTCTCGTGCTTCTGGCAGTCGGGGTCAGGTACTATCTCAGGAATTTCATGAGCGGTGGTTCCGGTGCAAAATAGACGGATTCTGGCTGCTCTTACTGCTGCAACCCTGATTGCAATCTGCATTGCGCCGATCTCGCCTGCAAAGTACATCCCTGAGAGCTACACGCGATCCACGAACTACTACGATGTTACAGGCGACCCCCTCCTCGTTGCGACGCTCGTTGGAGATAACGAGTTCTGCCGCGGCGAGGATGCGGTGCTTGAGATCACGCTCCAGAACTACGGGGCAATCTACCGAATCGAGGGAGACGAATATATCGATCCGGGCGATTCGGATCATTCCGATGAGGAGAAACTTGCCGCAATCGAATTCGGAGTGGAACTGGAAAAATCCGCCGCAGATCGCACCCGGGCGGTTCTTCTCGCAGATGGTGCGCCAATCGATGTCGCGGCTGGTGTCCGGGAGATTGAGACGATTGAAGCCGGTAAAACCGAAGCCGTGCGGTTTCCAATCCGTATCGATGATAATGCACCCGCCGGAATCTATCAGCTACGTCTAAAGGTCTGTTACGATCATATCGATAACGTGCAGGTAGGAGGCACCCCAGGTGATCCGGATATCAACTGCTGGAACGTGACAGAGACCTGGCACCAGAGCATACCGATTTTGGTCGAGAAAGAGTCTGATTTCGAGGTTGTTGATGTTTCTTCCACCCTGATGGTCAGGGAAACCGGGTTTTTGAACATAACGTACCGGAACACCGGCGAGGAGGTAGCAACAGATGCGGTCGCCCGCATAAGCGACATGCTGCCATTCACTGCCACCAGAAATCAGGAGCGCATCGAAACGCTCGCGCCAGGCGAGGCTGCGACAGCGTGTTTCAGGGTCAGCACAGGCAGGGATGCGGTTCCGAAAGTGTACGACATAAGCACAGGGATCCGGTTCAAGGACGAGGATGGCGATATCCGGATCTCGGATCCGATGCAGATCGGGGTTTCCGTGGCTCCGAAGGTACCGTTTTCTGAGAAGCTCCGGGCGAAGAAGTGGTGGATCATCGCTGTTGTGGTCGTGCTTGCGGCGTTTGGGGGATGGCGGGCGTGGAAACGATGAGAGCGATGATACCGACAGTGCGATCGCAATAGTTTCTGATCGATAAAGTGATGGAGAATGGACTCATTCCAAGACGTCATCACTTATTTCTTCGTCCGGGAAGTCTTCTTCCGAGCGTTCAATCCCACCTGGTGGAGGATATCTCGTAACCTAACTTTGAGTAAGTTTCGCCAAAAAATACCCCGCAATCGACATCGAGCGAGACTTAACCACACTAAAATCAACTGTTAGTTGTAGGTATAACTTCCTTCACATCAAACGTCGGCACTTTGATCCTCAGTTCTCTCTAATATCACCTCCAAATCCGCCGCATGCTTAACAGGTCTATAGATATATAGCATGTTCCTCAGCTTTTCATGTTCATAGAAACCTTCTACAGCGTTTCCCGATTTTATCGTATCCTTTAACCCTCCAAATGGGTATTCCATCCCGCCACTCTTAAGAATAGTACGTAATAGTGAGATAATGAGATAACCCGCGACAACTAACACGGTATGAGTCTGGACTATGCGCATTTGTCGAAGCGCTCATTCTTGTGTGGCCCGAACTTGCGGAGGCGGGTCGCGGAGTGGTGAGACTGTCGGTTGAGTAATATTGTCCCAAAGCCCCCCTACCACCAGCCGCATGATCGTGCAATACCCTAAAAACGCAAAACAACAGCGATTGTCAATCTCTCCCACCTACAAGCTCCAACCATGCTGCACGAACCCGCCGGCACCCATGCAAAAGGAATATATTGAACAACGGCGCATCTCCAGAGTGTGCGTGGCATTACATGAATGCCCCATACAAACGCTCTAACAAAGATGGCTAAAGGAGGTATAAGTCATGGGTGAATATCGATGTACAAACTGCGGATACGTAACCGTTTCCGATGAGGCACCGGCAGAGTGTCCGGTCTGCAAGCACAAGGAAACGTTTGAGAAGATCAAGGAATGACCAAGCATGCTCGAAATAGAAAACCTGAACCTCGAGGTCGATGGACGACCCGTACTCAAAGGTCTCGACCTCATAATCGAGAAGGGCGAGTGTCATGTCCTGTTAGGTCCTAACGGATCTGGAAAGACGTCGCTTCTCTTAGGAATAC
>DAOWIV010000012.1 GCA_030640725.1 Methanosarcinales archaeon
CTCCTGTCGTCATATTCACGCAGTAGGCAACCCCACCATCCTCACAGACGTAGGCATAACTACCAAAGAATACCCGATCTTCCGCAACAGATACCGCAGGAGTCGATTGAGCATTCCCATCCACCGTGAAATTCCAGATCTCGGTGCCGTCTGCAACGCTTAAGCAGTAGTAGTGGCTGCCATCCCAGTCGCTTGTGAAGACCATACCCTCTGCAATGGCGCATCCACCATCGACCGCGCCCTTTCCGGTCGGCGGTGTAAACGTCCAGATCAGAGATCCGTCTGCCGCATCAAAGCAGCAGGTCTCTTTCGCGGAAAGAAAGACACGCCTATCGTGATACGCGGGAGCGACCCACGATCCGCAGACGTCAGGCGTCTCATTGACCGAGACGTTCCAGAGAACCGCTCCTGTGTATTCGTCCAGACTGACAAGATAATTCCCGCAATAGACAAACACCTGTCCATCTGCAATCGTTACCGATGATGGGAAATCCGCGCCGATATCATCGCTGATCCATGCCGTATGATTCGTGTCAGGTGCGTTTGATGTTGAGTATCCTGTATGTGCCATGTCGCAGTGGAACTGCTGCCAGTCCGCTGCTGATACCAGTGATGGGGTGAGCGCAAGCGTCGCCATCACAAGTATTGTTATCGTTAATGCTTTTCTGTTCATAAGTTGTGCCTCCATATCAGTTGAGTAATGTCTATGATAACTGCCTTTGCATCATGTAAATTGTCCTACTTAAAAGTTTCTGAATTTCGAACATCCGCCCCAACACTTAATACAAGCTACTTTAAAGTAGTCTACTATGAAGTATCCAGAGTTCGTAAACAGGGAAGAGGAACTGGCAACGCTCCGGGAACGGTTCAGTAACAGGGGTGCGGAATTCATCGTTGTATACGGAAAGAGGCGGATTGGGAAGAGCGCGCTTTTGCAGAAATTCATGGAGGATGCGGATGGAATCTACTTCTTTTGCAGGATTGAATCCCAGAAAGAGATGCTTAAACGTTTTTCCTCACAGATTGCGGAAGAGATGGATATGGAATACCTCAAAGAAGCGCCTTTCACGACATGGGACTCTCTCCTGGATTTCTTTATCGGGAACAGGACTGATAACTTTGCGATCGTCTTCGATGAATTTCCTTATGCCGTCAGTGCAAACCCGACGCTCCCTTCGATATTTCAGGATTACTGGGACACAAAACTCAAAAAAACGAATCTGAAGATCATAATCTGCGGCTCATCGGTCGCCATGATGGAGTCACTTCTCGGATATAAATCCCCGTTATACGGGAGAAGAACTGCACAGATGAATATCGATCAGATGAATTTTAAAAATTCGTGCAAATTCATGGAGAATTACTCACTCGAGGAGAAGATAACCGTCTATTCGATCTGCGGCGGGACGCCCGCGTATCTTATGGAATTTGGTGATGCACCCCTCACCAGATGTATTGAGGATGAGATATTCAAAAAAGACGCATTCATGTATAACGAAGTACCGTTTCTCCTGCGCGAGGAGTTAAAAGAGCCTCGAATCTATTTCAGCATATTAAATGCGATTTCCATCGGCAAAACAACACTATCTGAGATCGTAAATCACACAGGATACGAAAAGGGCGTAATAACCAAATATTTGTCGGTGCTGTCGGATTTGAAACTCGTGAGTAGGCAGATACCAGTTACTGAAGGTGTAAAATCGAGAAAAGGCATATATGTCATAAATGATAACTTCTTTGCCTTCTGGTTCAGGTATGTGTTCAATAATATGGAGATGATAGAGAAGAACCTCTCCTCCGAACTCGTAAAATCTATTTTAAAACGGAATAACGAGGTGTGCTCACGCGCATTCGAGATGATATGTGTCGAACTCCTGCTTGCGAATCCGCCATTCGATTTTACGAGGATCGGCTCATGGTGGCATGGCGAACGTGAGATTGACATAGTCGCGCTGAATGATAGTACAAAAGAGATATTATTTTGTGAATGTAAGTACACGAACAGAATGCTCGATACAGACGTTTACCATAGCTTCATAGAGAAGACCGGATTTGTGAAATGGGGATGCCCGGAGCGTAAAGAGACTTACTGCCTGATATCGAAATCAGGGTTCACCAAAAAAATGAAAAAACTTGCCGCAACAGATAACGTACTTCTATTCGACCTGAAAAACCTTGAAAACACATTTACTGAATAATCATCAGCGCATCAAGCGAAGTCACCCTACCATCACCATTCATATCACCCATCCCAAGAGCAGAAACCGCCCCAACCGCCATCTGAAGCGCAATCCCCGCGTCCGCCGCCGTAACCGAACCATCCTGATTGAGATCGCCTCTTCTTCCGATGCAGTACACATATCCGCCATCGGTTCCGAAATACACAAATCCATCCGAGATCGCAGCCCCTTGCAGGATATATCCGTCGTCCGGCGGATTGTACTCCCATGCAAGCGTTGCAAACGACCCGCAGTCCTGCAGACAGTAGAGCGAGCCACCACTCATCGCTGTCGTGAAATGGATGTACGCACCATCATCACCGATCGAGAGGGCAGGCGAGGATTTTACACCTTTTGGTACGGTATACCGCCAGATCAGATCCCCGTTTGAATCATTGAGGCAGGTGAGGTTTCCTGATGGGTGTTCATGCCCGCCCTGACCAACGTAGACCCGCCCACCATGGATCACAGGCGTTGATGTCGAAAACCCGATAAGGGAACTCCAGCCGTGATCGACGAACCGCCCGTCCTCGAACCCGACCTTCCACACGTATCCGGTCGCCTGCGATTTTTCAGAGGTGGTATATACATACCTGTCATGATATGATACGGACGCACGGATGCGCCCAAGATCGGACCTGCTGAACGAAAGACCGGATTTCAGATCCACCTCGTCTCGCAGGGTTCCATTCTCAATATAAACGCTCATCAGTCTGCCTTCGTGCACCGGATATACGAGATAGTTCTCTACGACAGATGCGCCACACCACAGGAATCCCGCGGTGTCATCGGTTGCGTGTTTCCAGAGTTCGTTTCCGGAATCGTCGTAGCAGTAGTAATATTTTGTTCTGACCCCACCAGAGAGCCCTTCCCCAACATAGATCTTGTGGTCATGATACATTACCGGACATTTGAAGTCCCGGTCAGTCGCATGTTTCTTCCAGAGTTCTTCGCCTGTTGCTGCGTCAAATGCATACATATCGCCTGCGCTCGATGCGACAAATATCTTTCCATTTCCATACGCGGGAGTCGATCCCTGGAACCCGACAGAAGTCTCGTTACGCCATATCAGGGTACCGTCGGTCTTGTTGAATGCCTGTAGTGTGCCGTTCACGTCGTATATGTACACAAAATCCCCTGCAATGATCGGGGGCACATCGATTCCGCCGCTCCACTCACTCGTGTGCGTAAACGCGCTCCATACGAGTTCGGGATCGCTTCTCGGCGCGGCGTTCGATGTGGCTCCGATGTTCATGGCGTCTTTCTGGAACTGGTGCCAGTCATCAGCAGCCGAAACACCAGCGAGACACGCCAGAGCAAGACACGCCAGAGCAAGCAGCGCGACAATGCACATCCTACTTCGAGGGTACATAGATCATACCACCATCCTGCATCTCATAGATCATCCCGGCTGACAATCGCGATTCGTCCCACAGAGCTTATGTGATCTCGCCATAAGCAGAAGGAGTCGATATGGTTTTGCGTGTGGTTGCGCTCCTGAGCGTATTGGTCGTGGATGTGGTAGATGCATCATAGTTTTCACATTTTTTGTTTTGGTGCAGACAAACTTGATTTATCGTAATGATCCTCCAATCATATATACAGTTTTCGCAGAATCGAAGGAGACTTCAGGGACACATGGATCATTGTAACCATGTCCGGCATCGCAATATTTAATAGTAGTAATCTGCATTATCATAACCGTGATTACTAAATTCATCGACCGTGAAAAGGATCTCGGTTTCCTTGAGAGGAGATATGAGGAAGCACCCGCACAGGTGATCGTCTTGTACGGACGGCGAAGAGTCGGCAAGAGTCGCCTGATACAGGAGTTTATCAGAAATAAGAGATCTGTGTACCATCTTGCATCAAGAACGGTGCCCCCACTCCAGATAAGCGACTTTATGGCGTCAGCAGCGCGAGAACTGGATGACGACAGGATACCAGACCTGAAGACGGATTGGGAGGTTATATTCAAACACCTGACTGAATATGAGGACAGAACCGTGATCGCGATCGATGAGTTTCCATATCTGATCGAATCGGATAAGGGCGTGACCGCAACGTTCCAGCGAATAATCGACCTGCACATAGCTAAATCCAGCCTGTTCCTGATCTTATGCGGCTCAAGCATTGGTATGATGGAAACTGAGGTTCTTGGGCACAAAAGTCCGTTGTACGGGCGCAGAACCGGGCAGTGGAAACTTGAACCGATGAGATTCAGACAGATAGCGGAGTTTCTGCCAGGATATTCCTGTGAGGAACTTGTAAACGCATACTCGGTGGTCGGTGGCGTCCCCTTCTATATTAACAGATTTGAAGATTCGCGGGATGTCTTCGGAAACATTCTCGAAAAGATTCTTGAGAAGGGAGAAATACTCAATGAAGAAGGAGAGTTTCTGCTAAGAGAGGAACTTAGAGAGCCGAAAACCTATTTTTCGATACTGCGAGCCATCAGTTTCGGCAACACAAAGTTCTCCAACATAATGAACTACACCGGGCTTGACAGGAACTCGATGACGCGGTATCTGGACATCCTGCGAACGCTCGGGTTTGTGCGAAGGGACGTCCCTGTAACAGAGAAATCGCCTGAAAAAAGCAAGAAGGGATTGTATTACGTGGATGACAACTATCTGAACTTCTGGTTCAGGTTCGTATTCCCGCACAGAAGCGAGATCGAAGAATGCCCAGCCGAGGTGCTGGAAACCCTGATAAAACCCTATTACAACCAGTTTGTAGGCAGGTCTTTCGAGAACATCTCAAAACAGTTCTTGCAGGACTTAAATAGAGAAGGCGTGCTTCCGTTCAAGTTTCTGAGGATTGGCAGGTGGTGGCACAAGGATAGGGAGATAGATATCGTTGCGCTGAATCAGGAAACAAAAGAGATTCTGCTGGTGGAATGCAAATGGCAGAAACTTGGAGAAAACGATGTTGGGAGGGTTCTCCACAGACTTAAGGAGAAATCAGAGCATGTTAAGTGGCACAATGGCAGCCGCAGCGAATATTATGGGATCATCGCAAAAGAGGTGGCAGGGAAGGAGGAGTTAAGGAAGGGTGGTGTCGTGGCGTTCGATCTCGATGACTTTTTCAGTCGTTAAGAGACTTTGGAGGGTGGCGGTGTGGTTCCGCTCACCTACTTGCTCGGCACATAGATCATCCCCCCGTCTGCCATCTCATAGATCGTCCCGACAGTCCCGACAACATCCTCTTCGATCATCGTCTCGCTCATATTCAGCGTCTTGATCTCCTGCCCGCTTTTGACGATGACCTCCATCGTGGGCTCGCCCGGGTTCTTCACAATCGTGATATCCTGATCAGGTGTTATCAGCTCAGGCAGATGGTACGAGGTCACAAGCGCAACAAGGAGCGCAACAGCAAAGACCATCGCTACATCGAAGAGGTTCGTAACTCCGCCCATCGGGTTCTCACCGTACCGTTTTCTTCTACCGCTTCTTCCGTTATTTTCGTTCTTCAGATACATCAGAATCACCATATATCATATCACAAATATATCGCATATCATCGATATCCTGGTCGTACCATCTGCTCCGCACAATCGAGATTGCGTACGATATGCCGCCCACAAGAAGCCCGAGAACAGTCGTCCCGAACGCTATTATCATGTTGTTTGCGAGAAGCTCGACGTCCCCTGCCGCAAGCCCGGCAAGTGCAGGACCCATCGGGATCAGCGTTCCCATGAGACCGAGCATCGGACCGATCCTTGAGACGAGATTTGTCCGTTCAAGTCGCTTTGTGATGAGAGCGTCGTACTCGTGGAGCAGCTTCTCGATCTCCACGTTCAGGACATCATCGACCATGATATTGCGAAGATCATTTATGAATGCGTACACAAACGCACCCGACATCGAATCTCTGATCAGATCGAGCGCATCACCAAAGTTCCCGTCCTTTGACAGTTCTCTTGCTGTTCTGACCTTTATCAGGTCTCTCTTTCGCTTTAGCCGCATGTAGTGCTCATAACCAAACGTTCCGCTCTCTATGATCAGGTATGTAACGAGTATCAGCAGTGCAAGTATCACCGGATACAAAAGTAGCGTGGATATCGTGTATACCGTTTCCTGAAGCACTATCGGTAGATTCAGTATGTTTACTGTCATTTCATGTATCTCCTGTATCTCCCCCGCTCCTTTTGCATCCCCTGCACAAGCAGCCCGAGCAGGATCAGTATCGCGAGGATCGCCATGGTATAGCTGACATAGCCGCCGCCCGCACCGCCGGTCTTGAACTCTGTGCCCATCGGGTAGCCCTTTGCCTTCTGTTCGGTGCCGATCGATTCGGTCTCGTTGATCACCGCCTCTATCCCGGCATCGGTCGCGTCTTCGTCAGTGCCGTCTCCGAAGTCGAAGTACTTGCCGAGATAGCCGCTACCCCGCGGACCGATGCCCTGCCGCACTCTTGACTTGTCGGATGAAGTGTCCTCACCGCCATCACCACCCCCCTCATATCCCTTAGTCCCATACTCGCCGTGCCCGCCAGAGTCGCACACAACCGTCACCCCTCTCATGTTGTTGTACTCGTCGCGCTCCGGAATATCTCCCCCGCTATCGGCTTTCACCATCAGATACCCACACGCCCCGCAAGCAGAGAGCGATACACTGGTAGATTCTCCGGCATCCAGCGCATCCACTGTGTATTCACCGATCACGCGCCCTCCCTTCGTCAGGGCAACCTTAAAACTCTCGTTCGTGCCGCCCGTGCCATTGTTCCTGATGGTTGCGTGCACCGTGCGCCTGCTTGCGGATGCGGCTGTGACCACAAGGTCGGGGAGATCGCGTCTGCCGAATGCATACAGCCGGTTCCCACCGATCGTGTAGATCCTGCCGTAAGCGATGTAGGGGGATGAGCCGCCGTAGGGCGAGCTCCAGAGTGGATCGCCTGTGTATGCGTCGAGACACTTCAGCCCATTGTACTTGAACGAACCTGCGTCGACCCCGGCAAAAACCTTGGCGTCCCTCGAAACCGCAGGGGAGTTCGTCCATGAACCAACCTCTTCGCTGCCCCAGATCAGTGAACCGTTGGTTGCATTGAAGCAGTACACACCACTTTCGGAAAAGCCCTCACATCCCCCCACAATATAGATGTACTTCTTATCCGAGCCTCTCGGCGCAAAGTGTGCAGGTGTCGAGTCTGTGCGCTGTACTGGATAGTTCCATAAGATGCTTCCGTTGAATGCGTCAAGGCAGTTGAAGCCTCCAAATCCCATGCCAAACTCGTAGGTGGATATGTAAACCACACCGTCCACTACGACAGGTGTGCTGAAGGCGTCATGCTTGAGGCTTGTGTTCCAGACTATCTCGCCATCATCCATTGTAAGGCAGTAGATACTAGCGCCGCGTCCGTAGTATATCCTGCCGTACTTCGTGGTCGGAGTCCCGAGATGACTTATGGGTGGAAGATACGTTGAGGTATTCCAGAGTTCTCCCCCGGTCTTCACGTCCAGACAGAAGAGGTTTCCTTCTCCTGATTCAGGACATGTCATGGAAGGGTCTGGATGCGTAGACCTGTAAAACGAGGTGACATAGACCCGCCCGCCACTGATCGACGGACCCCCGTTGCAGTTTGCACAACAATCAGAGAACGGGTAGTCCCAGACGATCGCCCCGGTATCACCAGCGATCCTGTAGACATGCATTCCTGATGCGATGAAGATACTGCCGTTGTGGTATGCAGGGGATGCCCACGAACCGTACTCGGCAGGCGCAATCTCGGTTGCCCAGAGCATCTCTCCGTTTGTGGCATTGAGCGCAACCATGTACGTGTAATCGCTTGACGAGAATCCCTCGCTTCCTGTGCAGTAGACAAAGACGGTATCATCTGCAACAACGATCGATGTTGCACCTCCGGCAAAGATATCCTCACTCACCCATGCAAGATGCGGCTCATCAGGTGTATCCCAGTCAAAGTACCGTGCATTCCCGCCGATTCCCCCGCTTGCAGCATCGCCATTTAAGACTATGACCGTGTTTGAGGTGTACACCTCCATAAGGATGTACCATCGTGCCGTAATCCTGATCAGATACTCGCCATCAGAGTGGTTTGTGGTGTCCCACAGATAGACTCCATTATAATTTACAGCGTGTGTTAAATTGGTCGTGTTGCTCGTGTTGGTCGCATCAGTAGTGTTGGTTGTATCAGTAGTATTAGTGACATTGCCACCTCTGATCAGATTCTCTGTCAGATTTGCAGTAAGGGAAGGGTCGCACGTCAGGTTCGATGCGAGCACCGTCCACTCAATCCCGTAGTTCGAGCTGTAGAATAGGTCGATTGTCAGATTCTTATCGTGTAACGCCTTCCATTTGATCGGATGGATTCCGCCACACACCTCGCCGCCTCTTGGGACTACAAGTTCCAGTTGAATCTCGTTTGCGACGAACGCCTCTCCTGCAAGGTTGTTGTTGCTCTCGTTAGTCTCGTTCACATCGTTATCCGGATCCACGATCACAGTCAGGTTGTACCATCCCGAAAAGTCGGGCTGCCACCAGATCGTCAGGTTTCCGTTATTGTAGGTGTCGAGGTCTGTCGCATTTATGATCGTCGGGTTGGTAAGATTGGTGGCGTTTCCGGTCTCGTCCCAGACTGTGATCGTGCCGCTGGGCAGGTCTCGTGCGTACGCTATGAGAGTCGCATTGAACCCTTCTGCAGTTCCGGTAACAGGTATGATCATCCTGTTCGTCTTGTTCAGATACACGATATCCGGAAGCATCCTGATCGGGGCAAGATCGGTCAGCTTCACGTTTATGACGCTGCTCAGGTTGTTATTACTCTCATTCGTCTCTAAAATATCACCATCCGAATCGATGACCGCTGTTACGGCGTGGTTCCCAGGACTCGTCGGCTTGTACGTGAGATTCACGCTCGTCTGCCCATAGCAGGTGATGTTTGTGGCATTCGCAACCACAATGCCGTCCTCCACAAGCGAGACATTGAACTCCTCGGCAGTGCCGTTCATGGTAACTGTAATATTGTTTCTGGCGCGTACGAATGCCACGTCCGGGGTCAGACCGATGGGCACCAGATCGGGTAAGATAACCTCACAAGCGAGTGTGGCTGCATTGTTTGTCTCACACGTCTCCCGCACCTCGCCGTCCGGATCTGCGATCATCGAGATTGTGTGAATGCCTGTTCTGTTCGGTCTCCACCCATAAGAGAGGTTGGTACCACCCCTTATTCCCTCAATCCTTCTTCGGTCCACCTCCATGCCATCTGCAATGAATGAGACATTGAAATGCTCATCCGTTATTCCGCAGACGCTTACGTTGATTGTGTTCGTTACGTTCACGTAGATCTGGTCAAGAAGCACCACATCCGCAATCGCAAGGTCAGGAAGGTCTACGTAGACCTCTCTCGTCAGGTTGTTGTTTTCTTCGTACCTCTCATCGACCCTGCCATCCGAATCGACAAAGACGGTTATGTTTATGAATCCATTCCTTGACGGCGTCCATTCAATCGAGAACGGAATCTCAGGTGTCTCGGGGTCGTACCATATCGATCGGACCTCTGTTACGGATGCGGGCACGCCGTCCTCAAGGAGGGTCACATTGAAGAGTCCGCCGTTGCACCGCAGTGTCCCGTGCACGGTAGAGCTTGTATTCACGTAGATGGTATCAGGAAGATCGATGTGACCGACCGGGGTGATATCAGGAAGCGGATACGACTCGATATCCGTAATCCTCGGAGGATACGGCGATGCCGCAAGCGCGGGAATTACCTTTGCAGTGGTATATCTCGGGAAGAACGAGATGTTTGCGGTGTAGTTGAACGATCCGTCCGGCTGCTGGAGACTTATCAGGTAATCGATCGGCGAGCTGCTATCGTTGATGCTCCTGTTTCTCCATTCGGATGGATTCTCACCAATGGCAACAATCGCCTGCACCGCACACGCGGTTGTGACGGCGTCCGAGAGGTTGCCATCCGCACCTGTATTTCTGTGGAGGAATGCCGAGGCATTCAGGATAACATCAGAATCGGAGGGTTCGCCAGCCGCTATCAGTGCCTGAATGGCAAGCGAGGTCGTCTTAATATCGCTTGTGATCTCAAAGGTGGTGTTTCCGTCCGTCGTGTTCCCCGCGGTAACATTCCGGGCAGGCTCTTCGATGATCTTGCTCCAGCCACCATCCTCGTTCTGATGGGATATGATGTAACCTCGTGACTTGCCGATCCTCTCTGCGGCGCTCCTATCGCCACACGCGGTGAGTGCGAGGATGCCGAGTGTATCATCCGCAACAGAGACTGGATCGTCGAACTGGACGCCGTCGTGGTACGATTTCACCATCGTTAAGTAGTTCACGTTCCCGAAGTTCGTTGGGTCGGCGTCTCCGAGCGTGCTGATGGCAAGCAGCGTGCGTGCACAGTCCTCGAAGGTTGCGAGCACGAAATCGTTGTACGGAAGCGAGGGATAACTCGATAGGTATCCTGCGGACGTTCTACCGTATTTGGTCCTGACATCAGGGTCTTCCCAGCCAGCAGAGAACGCAAGCATCGCCCATGCGGTGGTGGAGAACCCACCGATGCTGCCACTGGCAGGGGTCTGTTTATCCCACATGAACCGGAGCGCATCTGTTAGGTTACCTGAACAGTTGTATGGCAGTTCGGATACGTCCACAAAGAGGGATCTGAGCGTCTTAAACGACGCTATCGAATCATCGATGGATGCATCGATGGATATGTTGTAGATGCCTGTCTCGTCTGGATTCCAGTTGAATCTGATGGTCTTCTGTGATGTCCTGATCAGTTTGACCTCTCTTGATTCGATCACCTCGCTGTTGATCGTGAGATTTACCGTGATATCTGTTATCCTCTGCGAATCCTGCTTGACTACCGCAATGATCGTGTTGTTCTGTTCGGTGTAGATTCGATTTGGTAGTGA
>DAOWIV010000295.1 GCA_030640725.1 Methanosarcinales archaeon
ACGCCGTCGCCGTTGAGGTCGCCTTTCTGCAACTCCGATACGAGAATACCCGTTGTCGCAGGCTCAAACGTGCCCTTCTTCGCAGTTATCTGTAGCGTCCCTGATACCAGCGGCTTGAATGCAGCTATTCCGGTTTCGTTTGCCTGCACATGAACCGGCACCCATTCGTTGAGTCTGAAATAAACATCCACGCCGGCAACCGGTTCTCCGTCAGCGACGACCCTGACCATCAGTAGCTCATTCTTGAATGCGGATTGTGGTGCTTGTATTTGCAGAATCGATTCTTTCTCGAGCACCCGCAGTTCGGTCTCGTTCGCTTCCGCTTCCCCGTCCTTTTCGACACTGATTTTCAATATACCAATCGACAACGGTTTAAACGCAGTCATTCCCGAGTCGTTCGTCATCGTGTGAACCGGCGTTTCATCGTTGAGCCTGAAATAAACATCCGCACCAGCAACTGGCGGACCGTCCGATGAGACCAGTATCGTCAGTGCATCTCCTTCGATCGCATAATCCAGTGAGTCTCCGTGGACATCCGTGATCTGCAGTGATTCTGCGCTTGCGCCCGGGATCATCAAGGATAACAACACGAGGACAAGTATCGATATTGCCGGTTTAATTGGTTCTGTTTTCATCTGAACCCCTCATAAAACACCGGATTAGGAAGTGACAGTCACAACTTCAGGTCCCGTGCTTGCAACCATATCCCAATCGACAGCATAGACATCAGCATACAAACTGTAGTCGCCGGTCTCTGCTCCCGGCGGGACGCATATCCATACCGGAACAGTTACGGAATCGCAGGCAAGTTTTACGCAGGCAGTGCCCGCGATGGGGTATCCATCGTCATTGACGCCGCTAACTACAACGATGTACCACGTATCAAAGCTCGTGGTCTTTGTTATGCTCACGTTCGCCTTGAGGATGGTTTCCGTGGCGGTCGTCGAAGGTGTCTCGAACGATGCGATGGATAATCCGTGCTCTCCAGGCGGTTCAACCGATATGTCCAGATGGTAGGTTCCACTCGGATAGTTGTCGGCTCGTTCGATTAACACGTACACATCCTGCGCAGATGGTGCGGTCCATGACGATCTTGTGATCACTCCAGTGGCAGGTGACTCTATGGAGTTCATGGTCGCCCTATCCTCGTTGTAGATCTTGGTCTTCAATTTAACGTTGTCCGGTGGGGTTAATTTGACGTTTATAGTCTCGCCAGCTTCAAGAGACAACTTGTAGAGGTCTTTGTTGTCCGTTCCACGATCTTTTGAGGACCACGCGTCGTGCGTTCCATCATTTACATTATAATATCCGGATAAGAACCCATCGTAACTTCCATGAGAGATATTCATAGCAGCATCGAAAGTATCGCCAGCATCGGTTTCACTGTTTGCATCATAGTGATCTTCTACGGATACATCCAGACTGTATTGAAAATGGCCACTACCTATTACATACGAGTCCGCCTTTGTTCTAATGTAAAGTTTGTAATGATCCTTTTCCGAGTCGAATGACACAGTCATAAGACTTGAAGATGAACCATCATAAGGATACTGCTTTATATCCAACGTGTTCAATACTGATATGTTTTCGTCATAAATGGATTGATACATCGCCCCATAATCTGCACTCACGATTGTCCCCGTCAGAACGAGCATCTGCCCAGGATTCACCGTAATATGGAAATAGTCTTCATCTCCTTTGTCCAACCATGTTTCAACGGAATACCCTGAATATATCTGGGTTGCATTCTCAAAAGAGTCTCCGCCACCTAACGGTCCTGCACTTGCCGTCTGAATTCCAAACGACAGCACTATCGCTAACATACCAAACAGGGCTATCGCCTGCATCTTTCTCTCAGTTGTCATTATTGTCATCTTTGTCCTCCATGTTTTGTTGAGTTTGAGCCCCAAAGTCCACGGCATGAGCGAGCTATCTCAACATCCGGAAATCTCGTGGGCGCCCGTTGCACCATTGCTCTCGAGATTATGCGGAACATTGTCCGGGGCATCACGCACAATCTGCCATCCATCTATTATGTTATAAGGCTTGTGGCTGCGAAAAAACGCACCTCTGTACCCCACTGGCGGCGCAAAACCCGGAGCGAAAAAAGAGAAACCGGTGGCACGCAAGCACCGCCGTCACGGTCACGGTTCACGTCAGCATATCTCGATTGCGCCCACCGCCGCCTGCAGTATCATCAGCGCATCAAGCGACGTGACCTGCCCGTCACCGTCCACATCAGCGGCAGCATCAAACGGGCGGCTGCCTGCCGCGATCTCAAGCGCAATCACTGCGTCCGCCGCCGTGACCACACCATCGCGGTTGACATCGCCGCAGACCTCCGATTCACCGCCCGCGATCCGGTGCCAGTAGCCCGCATCGACCGTGTAGCCGTCGCCGAGTGTCCCGATCGCTGTCTGCCCGACCGTGCTCTGCATTGCGTAGCTCGCAGAAGCCATCTCGCAGCCGCCGCTGCCCACAACGCTCCAGTTAAGAGCGTAGTTCGCGGATGCATGTGCCGACGCACCGCCCGCCGCAAGAAGGCAGAGGAGCCCCACAAGCACGATTGCTTGCATCTTCATCGTTTCACCCCGCTGTTCACTGCAGCGTGACGAGCACTTCAATCACGCCGGTCCCTGAATCAAGCGGTTCCAGTGCTTTTCCAATCGTTGTCCCTGGTCGGTATATCTCGATTCCTCCGATCTCAACAGGGTGAGCCTTCATCGCATGTCCGGGCGTATCCGAGGTCGTGAGCAGGTCTCCCGGCATTATGGGTGCGTAACTCGCATCAACCTTGCATGGCACACGACCCGCAACCGCGATCAGTCTCTCGCCATCGTTTCCGTCTTCCTTTGTGCCAAGCGAGACGCCGGGTGCTGTGGAGACGATGCCTGCGACTGTGGTGTCATACGCGTTCGTGGATGACCTGAGTTTGCTGTCGCCGGCTGGGTCAATTGTCATCACGGTTCCGGGTTCCGGGTCTTCGGACGTGGGGAAGTACTCGGCTACGTCGGCGCCGCCCGAGTGGAAGGCGCCATCGGCGTAGACGTGCCCGCTCTCATCTACATCGAAGATGCGATCATCATCTTTATCGTAGATCTCAAAGTCGGCATCCTCGCCGTCGCCGTTGTTGTCCAGATCGATCCGGAGACCATCGTTAGTGATGAGATAAATGTCGCTGCTGGAGTATGCCGGGTCGGAGTAGATTTTGCCATCATCTCCAACCTCGGTGTTGGCATTGCCGCCCAGAATAAGGTCGGCGCCACCATCTTTGCCCAGGGCGTAGACTCCGGCACTGCCCGCGGAGTTGCTCTTGCCGAACACGCCGTAGCTTTTAGCACTGGATGCATAAACTCCCTCGCTGTCGTCGCCAGTGGTATATGCATAAACTCCCTCGCTGCCCTTGCCAGTGGTAGATGCATGAACCCCATTGCTGTAGTTGCCAGTGGTATGTGCACGAACTCCCTCGCTGTAGTCGCCAGTGGTAGATGCATAAACTCCCTCGCTGTTGCCACCAGTGGTAGATGCATGAACTCCATCGCTGTTGTAGCCAGTGGTAGATGCGCAAACTCCCTCGCTGTAGTAGCCAGTGGTAGATGCATGAACCCCATTGCTGTAGTCATAAGTGGTCGTCGCATTTACGCCCGCGTTGCGATCGTTCCATCCGGTTCCACCCTGATTTGTCGTGAAGTAGCCGCCGTACATGCCTTCTCCGTATATGCCGTAGCTGTTGGCACTGGATGCACGAACTCCAATGCTGCTGTCGCCACCGACTACATCCAGCTTTGCGCCCGGACTGGTCGTCCCGATGCCGACATTACCTGTGCCCGATTCAAAGGTCATCGCCGACTGTCCGATTACTTCATCATAGATATGAAAATCATCGCCTTGCCAAGTACGATACAACAAGGTCCATCTCATATCCCCGTCTTCTCTAATTCTAAGCCCGGTAATCGAAGCTTCAGGGCCACTATCAAAGGTGACCATCCCTCCGCTAACTTCTAATTTATCCTCTGGGTTTATCGTCCCGATGCCGACATTGCCGTTATTTTGGATTGTCATGACAGCATCGGACAGATCGGGGTTGGCTTCACCTATATTCGGTTCCTGAAGGAAATGAAAGCTTCCGCGATTCCATGTGTCTTTGTGTCCATAGACCAGAGCCCCTTTACCTCTGTCAGTATCTATGGGTCCGCCACCCGAGCCCCCGGTCGAAAAGAGAATACCGACAGCATCCTCATTGTAAGTCGGGTGCGGGTTATCGAGCTTCAGCGGATAGGCTACACCGCTCACATCCTCTACCACATATAACTTCCTGTTCGGTTCAGTGAGACCGATTCCGACGTTGCCTGCGGGGTTCAATAGAATATCACCGACATCCGTGCCTATTATTCCATCAGTCCCATCATGGGTAATCTCTATGTAGTTGCCCCATGTGTTCGTGGCACTGCCAAACACCTGTATGTGTGCATCATGATCTCTGTTCTTGCTGAAGGTGGAATAAACACCGAGTGATTCATCAGCGTCATCCTCTCCTTGAATAACGAGCCGGTCAGTGTTCTCAAACACTATTCTTGCTTTTGCGCCGCCACCGTCGGTGTCGTGAAGAACTATTGTTGGTTCAGGTTGGTTTATGCGGACGTTGCCATCAAAGTAGCCGCCATACTCGCCGCCTCTTCCGTACACGCCAACGCCGCCCCCATCGTTGTAGAAGTACCCTCCGTACCCATCAGGTGACTTCGACGCGCCCACTACGCCGTAGTTGGTGCCCGAGGTCGCACTCGCCTGTCCTCGAAGGGCTCCGCCAGACGCGTGTGTGGTCTCAACGTTGAGGTTCCACTGCGCTGCACCCATGATCGTCGCTCCCGGCACAAGGCTATGTGCATAAGGCACTGGTCTGAACTCCTGCCTCGGCGCCATCTCGGAATCAGCACCAACTTTTACCCCAAGCCACAGTGCTCTGCCATCGAAATAGCTCTGATCAAAGTTTAGTTCCGTGTTGAACAAGCCATTGGTGACGACTACATCGTGTAAATCCGTGTCCAGAGCTGTGCCGCCAGTTGCAGCTTCATACAGTCTGAACGTCATCGTGTACGTTCCTGAGAGCGGACTGCCACTGCTACCAGCCAGCCGTCCCTGATAGTTAATCTCTGAAGTAACTTCATCTGCCCACGCCACTCCAACGGAGAGTGTGAGCATCGCAATCATTGTTGCACTCAACAGTATATCCCTGTTTACCATATTTACTACCTCCTATATATCTCCACAAGCTCTACGCGCATGATCTGCATAATTGCAGCATCGCCATGCAAGATGCCAAGATGTCGATACGACAACTCTGTAATTCAATTCCAGCGGTGCTGCACCCTCGGATACTCATGTAACCATGGATACCAATTTGGTATTCAGTGATTGTATTTGAACCTTCCGGTCAATTTCATGGAATTATAATTATTGATAATGGTAGCTTTTAGCCGCACCTGCACGCCAGCAGCCGCACATCAGCCATCTCGATGCCGCCATCATCGATAGGATATCCAGTACCCTTGCATGCTCACAGCCATCGCCGTGTCTGCACATGCAAACCCCGCCGCCGTCTCCGGCGCTGCTCTGCGCAATTTGCAAAAGACTGTCAAATCATGGAAAAAGAAGGGAGGCGGCGTGGGAAAGCACCGCCAGCACCACCGCCGTCGCAGCCCACGTCAGCAGATCTCGATTGCGTCCGCCGCCGCCTGCAGGATCATGAACACGTCGAGCGACGTGACCCTGCCGTCGCCGTCCACATCCGCGGCGGAGTCAAACGGGCGGCTGCCTGCCGCAACCCCACGAGCGATTGCGGCGTCTGTGGTCATGATCTCGCCACAGATGTCCGATTCACTGCCCGTGATCAGGTAGCCAGTATCCTGACTCGATCGTGTAGTCGTCGCTCGAAAACACCTTGAGTGCATGATCCGCACCGATCACCCAACCGGCACCCAAAATCCTCTTCCCTGTTCATCAAAATCCAAGATCCTCTGGTGTAGCTGCACGTATCCCCTGGATCCTATCGAAATGATCGACATTTCTCATCACAATCTCTGCAATTCCCGCAGACAAAGAGGTTGCAGCGATCAGACAATCATTCAGTTCAATCTCCAGCCCCTTTCTGACAAGTTCCGAATAGATCTCCCCACCACGAAACGCAATTTCATCGTCCAGATGTACAGCAGAAACGAGAGACAGAAGTTCAAGCGTCTTTTCGATTGCATCTGACCTGTGTGACAGGTGTGCACCCACACTAAGTTCAGCTACCGTAATTGAGGATATAACCCCTCATTTCCCTCAAGAATGCTATTAAACAATCGCTTTGAGGAGATAACAGTCTTTTTCCTGAGAACGTCAACAAAGATTGCGGTGTCTATGAAAAATTTCATATCCAGTCCAATCTCCTCGACTTTCTCAGATCTTCGACGAAATCCTCACTATTCACATCATAGCCCCATGCACCCTCAGCGGATTCTACAATCCCCCGCCTCAGTATCTTTACGAACACTTCCGTTTCAGATGTCTCGATCTTCCTTTCGAGTTCCAGATGCGTGTTATCCACGACTTTTGCTTTGATCACAGTCATCCATGTCACCTCTTCAATATGTCTGGCTCGCCAGTGCTCTGATAATCTATTTCATCTCTTTTGCAGATAAAATTAGTGGCGCCCGTGCCGCCGCCGGACGTTACCGATGCGATCCGCTCAAAAAAGAGAAGCCAGCGGCGCGGGAAAGCACCGCCAGCACAGTAAGCCTTCAGCATATATCGATTAACCCAGCCGCCGCCTGCAGGATCATCAGTGCATCGAGCGAGGTGACCATGCCGTCGCCACTGACGTCCCAGCGTGAGTCGAACGGGCGGCTGCCTGCCGCGATCTCAAGAGTGATCACGGCATCTGCGGTCGTGAACCCGACAGGCTCCTCTGTGCCAGGAGCGCATGGAGCTGGAGCGTCGAGCCATGGCAGGTACGTCACATTGCCCATGCCAGAATCGCAATTCCAGTCATAGATTCCCGCGGCGATGCATGCTTCGTCACCTGTGCCCCACCAATTGTCGCTCGCATCGACATCGTCTGGCTGATCATTGTAGAACTGCCACTCCCAGCCGCCGCTGGTCTCGTTGTGGTTCCCGTTCTCGACGATGTTGTTGTGACTGATGTTGTTGCCGGTATTACTTCCCCAGCACAGGTAGAATCCTCGCTCTTCGTTGTTGCACACAAGGTTGCAGGTGATCTCGTTGTCGCAGCTCGAGTACCGCAGGTATATGCCAGCCTCCCTGTTACCTGAAATAATATTCTCCCGCATAGTGTTGCCGCTCGAAGAATACAGGCAGATGCCACCGCGGAGCATGTTGTTTGATGCGTTATTCCTCGTAAGCGTGTTGTTGTTGCTCGAAGAACCCAGGACGATTCCGCCGTACTGGTTCTTTGAGGCAGTGTTCTCATGCAACGTGTTATCGCTCGATGAAGACAGATAGATGCCGCCGTGCCAGTTATCGGGTGCGGCGTTTCCCTGCATCACGTTGCTATTCGAAGACCACAGGTAGATGCCATAGTCACCACTTCGTGCGGTTACATTCTCTATCCTCGAATCGTTGGTGTATGCGAATAGCACTTTTTGGACGTTGTTCGCCAGTGTAAGGTCTATCACCGTTATATTTGTGGAGTTCACAACCCCGACAAAACCGGCATCATCCGGAATCTCTCTGTCCTGCTGATCGACCCAGTAGTAGACCGGCTTTTCGTCCACGATGTTACTCGTGTCGATGTTCTGAGTGTAGTAAGAAAGATCATCGCCCTCGACACCGAAGTTACATGAGTTTTCGGACATCGTGTTGCCATGGAGCGTGTTGTTGCTCGAATACTCTATGAATATGCCATAGTAGTTCTCTGATGCGTTGTTGTCACAGAGCGTGTTGTTGCTCGACTGCAGCAGGTAGATGCCGTACCGATTATCTGATAGGGTGACGTTCTCTATCTTCGAATCATCGGTGTATGCGAATATAACTCCATGCCAGTTCTCTGTCAGTACCAGATCCCTGACCGTTATGTTTGTGGAGTTCACAACCCCAACAAAACCGGCATCATTCGGAATCTCTCTGTCCTGCTGATCGACCCAGTAGTAGATCGGTCTTTCATTCACCGTGTTGCTTGTGTCAATGTTATGGGCGTAGTGGGAAAGGCTGGCATATCTATTGCCTCTAACGTAGAAGTTCCGCATGTTTCCGGACATCGCGTTTCCCTGCAGCGTGCTATTGCTCGAAAACGCCAGGCGAATACCTTCGGAGTTGTCCGAGCAGTTGTTAGCTGTCAGCACATCGTCGCACGAAGAACGCAGATAGATGCCGTAGTAGTTGTTCGAGCAGTTGTTCGCGGTTAGCGTGTTGTTGCTCGAATCCTCCAGATAGATGCCGTACTGGTTCTCTGATGCGTTGTTTCCGGAGATGTTGCAGTGATCTGCGCCGTGGAGGTGCACCCCGGCGGCATTAGACCAACCTGTCATCCTGGTCACATTGAACCCTGATATATTCACCCTATCCGCGGTCACCTCAAAGACATGATCTGATGCCGATTCCGCAGTCACAGTCACATCGTCCGCGCCCTCACCTTCCAGCGTGAGCGTCCTGTCCACATTCACGTTCT
>DAOWIV010000100.1 GCA_030640725.1 Methanosarcinales archaeon
CCACAGCATTCTACACAAGCAAGCTGTACGAAGACATACCAAAGGAAGAGAAGGTCGAATACGTAGAAAACCCAATCCCGCCCGAATCCTTAAACAAAATCTTCCGCAAATCCGCCGAATCGATGGATGACCTGCCGGATAGCAGCATTCACCTGATGGTAACCTCGCCACCGTACAATGTCGGAAAGGAATACGATGAGGACTTAACTCTCGCAAAATACAGGGAATTCCTGAAACGAGTATGGCGTGAGGTTCACAGAATCCTTGTGCCTGGCGGACGCGCCTGTATAAACGTTGCAAACCTCGGAAGGAAGCCATACATCCCGCTTCACGCAATGATTGCCGAAGACATGATCGAACTCGGATTTCTGATGCGAGGCGAGGTTATCTGGGATAAGGCGTCCAGCGCAGGTTCCTCCACCGCATGGGGGAGCTGGCAGTCCGCTTCAAACCCGACGCTCCGGGATGTGCATGAATACATCCTGATCTTCTCCAAAAACACATTCGGGAGGAAGAAACCTCTGAAACGGGAGAACACAATATCGAGGGATGAATTTCTCGAGCTTACAAAGAGCATCTGGACATTTCCGTCGAAATCCGCAAAGAAAATTGGGCATCCGGCACCGTTTCCGGTGGAACTGCCGTACCGGACGATCCAGCTCTATACGTTTGAGGGCGAGGTCGTTCTCGACCCGTTTATGGGAAGCGGGCAGACCGCGATCGCAGCGATAAAGGCGAACCGTAGTTATGTTGGCTACGAGATTGATTGCGAGTATGCGAAGCTCGCGGATAAGCGGGCTAAGGAGTTCCGATTGGAATTCAACTCTCCAAAGCTCTCTGATTTCGGTAATGACTAATCTGATTTCGAGTGTGCCACAAAATAGCTCAAATAAGCGATTGCACCGATCACCCAGAACGGACCCCTGAATCATCTGTGGATACGCCGGATCACCAGATATGCAGACACCAGCGCCCCGATCGCTATGTATCTGCCATATCCCGGAACCGAATCCGAAGAATTGTCATGCGTCGCGGATGTGGTGTTATTGTTGGTTGTGGTGTTGGTTGTGGCTGTGGTAGTTGCGGATGCGTTACCAGCTTCGGACGTGACATTTGATGCGGGAGTTGTATTAAACGGCGATCCGGGTGCAGGCGCTGGCAGATCCGGATCAAGGTACTGATACACGTAAAAGAAGATTAGATCCTTCTGCGATCCGATGTATATGTGATCTATGGTCACATTGAATATTTCGCCCTTTTTTTCGTAAGTAAAATGGTCGTCTGCTCCGAATATCCCGTAATCAACGGTTGTACCGTTCTGCAGCAACTCAATCCATGCTTTATCCCCTCCAGAACCCACGCCCTTGATGCAGATGGCATATCCCTGATAAAACTCACGCTGTTCGCCGTTTGCAAGAACCTGACCCTCGCCATCGATCAGCAGCCGTGTCTGGTTGGTTATATTTGTGCTATTATTCAGCCCAGAGACGTTTTCTGCGTTCACAGGACAACCGGCAGAGCATATCAAGAAAACGGACATGATCAGGAAAGTTGAACTGATCCGGTTACTCCGCGTCGTCCTCCCCATCCAAAACCCCCTGTGCAGTAATTGCGATCAATTCGTTCATACAGGCGACTGCGACCGGCGTCCCGCCTCTGGTGCCAACACATGTGATAGACGGCACATCAAGGCTGCGCAGCAGTTCCTTTGACTCGGCAGCGTTCACAAAGCCGACCGGTATCCCGATCACCAGCGCGGGACAGACGCCATCCTTGATCAGTTCGCACACGGTGAGTGCGGCTGACGGCGCATTCCCAATAACAACGATCGAACCATCGAGATCACGCCCCATCGCCATGAATCCGGCTGATGTTCTTGTGACGCCGTACCGGTCAACAAAATCCTTGCCCGCGGCAAGATCGAGCACACAGGTTACCTGACAGTCATGACCGACTTTTGAGATTCCCACAGAAACCATCCGGATATCGGTGTAAACAGCGCTGTCACGTCTGATCGCATCGATTCCAGCGCGCACCGGGTCATTTTCAAACCGAAGCAGGTTGGCAAATTCCGGATCGCCGGTTGCAATCACGCAGCGCTGACGCACCCGGTCATGGTATCCGGCATCTCCAACGATTTCCCTTGCTATGCTGCGGCTTCGGGATGAGATCTCTCTTGCCTGCGGTGTGACGGCGCCGAGATCAGACGTTTCGGGCATGTTTTAGTGATTAGAATTTATAGTCCTATAATGTTTCCATGCTTGCAGGTTCCCGCCAAATTGATCGGAACCAATCACCTGGGCGCCGGTGGCAGGACGATATCCCCCTGAGGTACATAGCATAGTTTAAGATATTGGCAGTATGATATTAGCGATATCAACCCGATCGGTTGAGGTGACTTTCATGATCAGGACGTTCGTTGCTGTTGACCTACCAGAATCTTTTGTTGGCACGATTGCGGAGATCCAGCAGGAATTCAGAGGCATAAATGTAAAACTCGTGGATCCGGAGCAGGTCCACATCACGCTGAAGTTTCTTGGTGATGTGCAGGAAAAGAGCATCCCGGACATCTGCGATGCGCTTTCCGGCATCGAGTGCAAGCCATTTTCTGCAACGGTTCATGGAGTTGGTGCATTCCCAAAACCAAGCTATGCCCGGGTGGTGTATGTTGGCGCAAGTCCGACAGATGCTTTCAAGAGGTTACACGCAGAAGTAGAGCGTGTTTTAAAGCCACTTGGATTTAAGAAGGAGAAGCGCGCGTTCACCCCACATGCAACCATCGCACGGGTGAAAAACATCCCGGATGACCGGCGAAAGAAACTTGTTGGCGTCATAGAAAATCAATCGTTAATCGAGGTCGGAAAGATGACCGTGGGTGCGATCAAACTGAAGAAGAGTACGCTTACGCTGAAAGGCGCAATCCATGAGACGCTTACGGAAGTGTATCTATGAGCGAAGGAACAATTTATGTGGTGAAGACCACTGCAAATCAGGAACGTTCGGTTGCGAATGTGCTTGAGCAGGTTGCACGGAGAGAACATTTTGATGTGCGCTCGATCCTTGCGCCCGATGAACTGCGCGGTTACCTGCTTGTCGAGGCAGGCGAATATGACGAACTCAATCAGGCGGTTCAGATGGTGCCTCATGCCAGATCGCTGATACAGGGCACCACTCACATAGAGGAAGTGGAGCATTTCCTGACGCCGAAACCAACCGTTACCGGCATATCGGTCGATGATATCATAGAACTTATATCAGGACCGTTTAAGGGGGAGAAAGCGAGGGTAAAACGGGTCGATGAGTCGCGCGAAGAGATCACGGTCGAGTTATTCGAGGCGATGGTCCCGATACCAGTAACCATCCGTGGTGATCATGTCCGGATACTGAAACGCGAAGATGAGTGATCGCCGAAAACGGTTCCGATTGTGTCTTTTTGATGGTATATACACTATGACGTCCGGTTACTCTACGCACTATTTCATTTACGAAAAAGTATATCGCCACCCCCCACCCAACGGGCAGTTTTTACTCGATTTTTTGTGAAAAAATCGTTTTTGACTACCTGTGCGCGAAATAGGCAACCACCGACCGGTTCCTGACATCGACGCTATCGATGCGCACGAACCCGAACCGCTCAAACTGAACCGTGTTCCCAAGCTCTGATGCGATGCCTGCTTCGCCAAAGCCTTCATACACCTGATCAGGTGCGCGCACCACGACCCTGAGATATTCATCCGGCATATCAGGCACCCAGTGAATGATCCGGTATCGCGGCTTCTCCTCGATCGTACACCACTCCTGCGCGGCAGTGCCGATGCGCTTCACAGTCGGTGTCGGCAACTCCATATCCACGATCTCGATGTCGTAGAGGTTCTTCAGCCGCAGACGATCGCCCGACGTCAGGCTCCCTGCATCCTCGCCACACAAGAAAACTCTTGAACCGGCTGGTATCTCTCGCAGATCGTCCCGATCCGGGTGTTGTTTCGGTGTTGCAACCATTCGGGCTGCGTCCCTGATCTCCACAGCAACAGGATCCCAGACAAAGAAATACCGGTTTGAAACCGGATCAATGATTTTTCGGTTGATGGCATACAGGGTGTCGAGGCTCAGGCTGATGTCAGTCTCACCGACACCGAGATCGATCATGAACTTCCTGATTGCCTCTGATGAAATGCCCCGTCTCCTGAGCGCCCGAAGCGTCGGGACGCGTGGATCGTCCCAGCCGGTGTACGTCCCGTCCGCAATTGCCCGGGAAATCGCACTCGTGCTGAATTTTCCGAATTCGTGGATCTTCATCCTGCCCCAGTGCATGGTCTTCGGGTACTGCCAGCCCAGGTAATCATAGACATATCGCTGCCGAAGCTCGCTGTCCATCAGGTCCTTGCCACGTATGATATGCGTGATCCCGAGGAGATGATCCTCGATAGCGGATTCAAAATCGAGTAGGGGCCATACACAAAACCGGTCCCCGATCTCGGGACGGGGGTGTGGGGTCTCAACGATCCGGAACGCCGCCCAGTCACGCAGCGCAGGATCCCTGTGCGTGATATCGGTCTTGATGCGCAGCACCGCCTCACCCTCCGCGTACGCCCTATTGAGCATGCACTTCCAGCATTCGAGATTTGTGCCAACATCAGCATCCCGATGTGGACACGCCTCCCCCGCATCCTTGTATCGCTTGAATTCGTCCCTCTTACAGAAACAAACATAAGCCTTGCCAAGCATGATGAGTTTCTCGGCGTATTCGTAGTATTTCGGGATGTGATCACTTGCATACACCACCAGGTCAGGAACCGCGCCGAGATACTCGCAGTCATCGAGATACCATACATAAGCCTCAAGCATCGGCGGTTTTGTCTTGGGGTCTGTGTCATCGAACCGCAGCACAAACTCGCCACCATGCCTGCGTGCATACTCGGCGTTCACAACGATGCCGCGCACGCTTCCGATGGTCGCAGGACCGTTTGGGTTTGGTGCGAACCTGAGCACCACCTTCTCTCCTTCGCCTACTTCGAGATCAGGGAGTCCTGTGGCAGGCTCTTTTCGCTCGCCGATCTCCTCGATCAATTCGGGTGCGATCTCCCTTAGCCTCTGCTTCCATATCCCAGGATCGCCTTTTAATCCGGATAAAACCTCGTTAACAAGAGATGCAACCTCTTTTGCGACTTTTCGCAGATCCGGGTGCTCGCCAAGTACCTTGCCAAGTACCGCCCCGGCTTTGGGGGCTTTCCCGTACTTCACGGCATTTTGAAGCGCGTATTTCTCGATTAACTCTCTCGTTTCGTCAATTTCCATCGAATAGCCCGACTCGGATTCGAACCGAGGTACTGGGATCCAGAGTCCCAGATGATTGACCGCTACATCATCGGGCTGTGGTTCAATATGAGGAAGTGGATGATATAAATTCTTTTGCTTGGCAGCGGATGGCTGTCAACTTGCGTGGTGCTCAAGTGTCAGACCAAGCCATGTAAGTCCGGTAATTCATTTTCCGGGTAGACATACGGTCCCGCCCCACGAAATCCATTGGATCATGTAGGATCAATCCGACATCTGCATAACTCGCTTATTAGCCCTCTAAAAGTCACCGACCCCGCTCTGAAGAGCGGGGCATTACGAGGGGGTCGCGTGCAGGTTCAAGCACGGACAGATGTGGGATGGGAGGGGTATTGTCATATTCGAACAATGTTGGGGAATTAAATTCCATCGAAAATTCTCTAATTCGATTATCTGCTAATTTTACGTACGTTTCATTTATGTCGTATCCGATATAATGACGTTTTGTCTTTATTGACGCTATTGCTGCTTGTCCACTGCCCATGAATGGGTCTAAAACCACTTCGTTTTCATAGGCATAAAGCTGAATCAACCTATAAGGAAGTTCGACAGGGAATGGAGCAGGATGCCCTACTTTGCGGGCGCGTTCTGCTGGGAATGTCCAGACACTTTTAGTAAATTCAAGAAACTCCTCTTTCGAGATTGTGTTTTTTCTCTTATTGATATTTTTTCTACTGAACATGTCTTTAGAAAAGACTAAAATGTATTCATGTATGTCCCTCAAAGTCGGATTGGATGCTGAAAGCCAACTCCCCCACGCCGTAGAAGGGCTTGCACTCGAAGCTTTATTCCAGATGATCTCCCCTCGCATTAAAAAACCTAAATCCACCATGTCATTCACAATAAAAGCATGTAGGGGAATATAAGGCTTTCTTCCCAAATTTGCGATGTTGATACAAGCTCTGCCGCCGGGGACGAGTACTCTATGTACTTCTTTCCACACACTTTTTAAAAAATTTAGGTATGTTGCAAGGGTAAAATCCTCATCGTATTCTTTCCCCACATTATAAGGTGGCGAGGTCACCATCAGATGAACGCTATTGTCGGGTAGCTCATCCATCTTTTCAGAGGATTTACAAAAGATTTCATCTAAAAACTGCGATGGGATGTTTTTCTCCGTATATTCAACTTTCCGTTCATGAGGCAGTCCTTCATATAATTTGCTCGTATAAAATGCGGTAGAATCGTGATTCACTCTACCGGGGGAGCCAAAAGAACTTGTTTTAGTCCCTTTTTTTCTTTGATCATTCTTCATTCCAATCTTCCCTCCAATAATCTACCCATCTTTTATATGGATCATAATCTACCGTTGTTTTTTTCC
>DAOWIV010000121.1 GCA_030640725.1 Methanosarcinales archaeon
AACAGATCATCCTCGATTTCGCCGAATTTCCGGTCCATGTAACTCTTCATATCCACTCTCAACCCCTGGATCTCATCGATGGTCTCGTCCTGCTTCTCAAGCATTGCATCTTGCTTCTCAAGCATCGCATCCATCTGGGCGCCCAGACTTCCAAAACCCCTCTCAGTGACGGAAATCAGTTTCTTGAGATACTCAGCGGCTGTGTCCAGCCTCTCATCAGTCTCTCCGCTGCCCACAAGCTTATAAAATCATTGAGGTCCCCTGTAACATCAGCATATTCCACTTCGACGTCATCGACCTTAATCAAGGTGTTCGCGATCTGTATCGCACCAATAAACGCATTCAACTTATTTTCTTCACCTTCCGCAATTATCCGGACCTGCCCACCATCAAGATTATAAACAAAACCGGTCAGATCAAAAGCCCTTGCAAAACCCGATCACCTTTGCCCGGTAACCCGCATTCTGAATCGTTCCGGACACAACTGCTCTGATCTTTTTCATCAAAACCCACTATGTTTGCAGGAATTCATAAAGTTTTGTACGGAGCGGGGCTATCACACCACCAGGGTGTTGCGGGAGATCTTCATAAAACGGTTCCACTGATTACACAAACCGCCGTCCAAAACATTATGTTGACTGCCATTGATTTCTTGATTCATGAGCACCACCGGATACGATAAGATAAGGAATGCGGCAGAGATCATCGGTCTTCCTGAAACGGCAACGATGGAAACCATAAAAAGGTCGTACAGGGTGTTGATGATGCAATGGCATCCTGATCGGTGTGGAGAGGATCGGCAAAAATGCAAGGAGATGGCACAGAAGATAATCGAAGCATATCAGGTAATGCTGGATTATTGCAATAACTACGAGTACTCGTTCAGAAAGGAAGACGTTGAAAAGATACTATCCCCTGATGAACGGTGGTTTGCGCAGTTTGGGGATGATCCGCTATGGGGCAGTGGTAGACGTGCCGGTAATTGAACCATTCGAGGAGAACTGCGCCGAATATGACCGGTGGTTCGATGAAAACCGTTTTATCTATCTATCCGAACTTGAGGCGCTGCGGCATTTTATCCGGGTGGGCGAGAGGGGTGAGAAGGGTGTGGAGATCGGTGTGGGGACCGGCAGGTTTGCGGCTCCTCTGGGAATTGGGGTTGGGATTGATCCGTCTTGGAGGATGGGCGAGGTTGCCCGTGAAAGGGGGATCTCCTTTCTTGGTGGCGTTGCCGAGAGTCTGCCTTTCAGGGATGAAGCGTTCGATTTTGTGCTGATGATGGTGACTATCTGTTTTGTGGAGGATGTAAAAAGAGCATTTGATGAAGTTTACCGGGTATTAAAGGTGAACGGATCTTTAATTGTTGGTTTTATTGATAAATACAGTTTTCTGGGTAGAACATACCTTCATAAAAAGGAAAAGAGTAAATTTTATAGATATGCAAGATTTTATTCGGTTGACGAGGTGATGGTTGGGCTGAGATATACAGGGTTCCATAATTTCAAGATGATTCAGACAATATTTGGTGGGTTGGAAGATATTACCACGGTGCAGTCGTTCAGAGATGGTCACGGAGATGGGAGTTTTGTGGTGTTGCAGGCTCTAAAGTGATCTGCCCACAGGAAATCGGTTCCCAGAAGTAGCTCAGGAACTGCTGCCACTTGTGAGACTTTTCTTTCTGGTATATGTTTAGCCCCCCGCACAACCACCCGTCTACAGTTCTTCCGGATCGGTCTGAAACCCAGTATCGACCACAAAATTTCTATATTATTACTGCAATAATATCTCGGGGATGATGGAGAAGAATGCGATCATCAAGCAACTGCTTTTAAGGAGCACCTATCCTCCGGAAACCAGAACTCTTAAATTCCCGGAAAGCACCAACAACCACGATGAAGATCCAGCTACCCTATGGGCACGGTAGCGTCTCTGTCGATGTCCCGGACAGAAACCTCGCAGGTGTCCTCGAACCAAACGAACTCCCTGCGGTAGAGGATTACAATTCAGCCGTCGAGGAGGCACTCGATCACCCGATCGGGATCGGAGGCGGGGTCAAGTTATCAGATATCACGCACCCGGGCGATTCTGTTGCGATCATCGTTAACGATATCACAAGGATCACTCCGACAGAGAAACTGCTGCCGCCGCTCGTTGCTCACCTTGGCGAGATCGGAATACCGGATTCTGACATCAAAATCGTGTTTGCCACCGGATCGCACAGAAAACACACGGAGGATGAGCAGAGAAGGCTGATCGGTAGTAAAATCTACGATCGCATATCTTGCATCGATCACGATCCTGATCGCTGCAGGCGGGTCGGGGTTACGAGTAGGGGAACACCGATCGAGATATTTACACCCGTTCTCGACGCGGACACCGTGATATGCACTGGAAGCATCGAATTTCACTATTATGCAGGGTATTCGGGCGGTCTTAAGTCGCTGCTGCCCGGAGTCTCGTCGCTTGCAAGTATCCGGAAGAATCATGCGCTCATGATCCACCCGGACGCCGTATCCGGCAGGATCGACAGCCCTGTGCGCCAGGATATCGAGGAGGGGACGACGGGTCTATCGAAATTTATACTTAATGCCGTATTAAACAGCAAAAAGGAGATTGTTGCGGTCGTTTCGGGCGATCCGATAAGAGCGCACCGCGCAGGGGTGTTTTATGCGGACCAGATGTACCGGATCCGGGCAGAGCCAGCTGACATTGTGATCACGTCCCCGGGAGGGATGCCGAAGGACATAAATCTGTATCAGTCCCAAAAATCGCTTGAAAATGCAAAGAACATCGTGAAAGATGGAGGGACGATCATCCTTGTCGCTGAATGTCCGGAAGGTCTTGGTAATGCGGTGTATGGGCGGTGGCTTAGTATCCCGCGTGGGGAACTCCTGCCCCGGCTGAAGAGCGGTTTTGAGCTTGGCGGTCACAAAGCCGTTTTAACATCGCTCCTTGCCGAGCGTGCCGATCTGCATCTCGTCTCTGCCATCCCTGATGATCTTGCGAGGAAAGCATATTTTACGCCGGCAGAGGACGTGCAGAGCGCTCTTGATGCAGCGATCTCGAGGCATGGGGAAAATGCGCGGGTTCTGGTGATGCCGCATGGCGGGTTGACCTGCCCGACCGCTTCATCATCTCAATGAATTCGCCCGGTTCAGGGGCAGGTCGTTGACGGCAGAGCTGTCATAACCCGAACTCCGCAAGATATATCAACCCGCGCCCCCTACATCCAGACCATGTTGTGGTGATCAGGTCGGAGCATCGTGTCATCGATGTAGCGAGTAACCGGAAGTACCATCATGGGCACAATCCCGGACCGAGAGATGCCCGCGATCCGGGTTCTTTGACTCACAAATCGCGAGGACATGTAGATGGCGGGAGGATACGGGAATTGGGAAAATAGAGGAACAAGAGAATAAGGGGCTTATGCAGACCACTGAAATATCTGATGAGGCGCTGGACGAAGCGCTCTGTGCGCTGGATGATCTCTGCGATGAGATCGATGAACGACAGGAGCAGATCGAAGAGTATTTTGATCCGGAATCAGACAGGAATCTCAAGAAAAGGATTTTTTCTGTAAAAGAACGCCTGATAGAACTTGGCGAAGAGGTTGTCGAACCTCTGGTTGAGTATCTATATGATGTGGACTCGCACGGCTGCATCATCGCAGCGGATGTACTTGGCAAGATCGGTAGCTCAGCCGCGGTTCCAGCACTGATCGATGCGATCGAGACCGACGCGGATGATCTGTGCGAAGATGCATCAGAGGCACTGGTGAAGATTGGCGCATCTGCCGTCCAGCCGCTGATCGATAGAATCAACGATCGTCTGGACAACCCGGAGATCGGCAAAAACGAGCGTGAAATCTGCACGATCTATCCGATCGGCGCACTCTCACGGATACAGGATCCACAGTCGTTTGCCTTCATGGTAGAACTTCTTGATAGGCGCGCCGAAGATGGCGAGTATCCGGTAGATATGGGGTTTCTATGCGGCTGTTTCTATGATCAGCACAATTATGCGATCATACCACGTCTGAAAGCAATCGCCGAGGAATATAAGGATGTTCCAGGTAAATTCAACCACATATCAGCCGAAGCCGAGGAGGTCCTCACACGTTTTGAAATCGATCAGGTGCTTGAATCAGAATACTGGACGATCCACGGATGCTGCCACATCTGCGAGAATTATGACCCTGACAAAGAGATTTGCGGGATCTCAGACGAATATGAGCCTCGCGATGCGTTCTGCATCGAATGCGAGCCAAAACGTGCGTTTGCTTGTGATATCTGCTATTCGAGTGATTGTGATATATACAATCTCCCTCCAGTGGATGTTAATCTCGAATATCGTCAGGATCAGAAGGAATCGGTTGATGAGTTCGAGATTACAAATACACGTTCTGACTATGACACCGGTTCAATCAGTATTGCAAACGATTTTAACGAGCTGATTCTTGATTCTTCCACAGTCGATATCCTAAATGAGCTGAAAGAATTTTTGGAAGGGGCTGGAGACTCGTTTTCAGCCGGAGTGTTCCTTTCCGTCGATTGCGGTGATGCGGTGAGTGGTAAACTGGTCAGGAACGGCGATTGCGTCGTTGCCGTCTGCGATGAACACGACGGGGCAGAACCGGAACTGAAGCCGGAAATGTCGTTTGAACTGGAGTTTGATTCTGAGGCTATCGATATGCTGATTCCGGTCATCGATACCCAGCGGTTCATGTTGTTGTGCGATTCATACCGGCATCCGGAGGGGTCTCGTAAGTGGAAGAAGAATGCCGGTATCAGAGAGTTGCTGGGGATGCCTGCACTGGCAGAAGAGGAAACAGCAGCCGGGGCAAAGGAGCCGGAGCCAGAGCCGGTACCGGAGTGTGACCACGAGTTTGAACTCTTGAAAGAGCACAAGAAGTACACGGTGTACAGATGCGTAAAATGCGGAGCGACGAGAAAGGAGTTCAGTTAGATATAGAGGACGTTAACCCGGGTGGGCGGATGGCATACCTCATTCCAATGCCCCTCTCGACATGACCAGCGCCCCAACCACCACCATCAGTCCCGCACAGAAATAAAACGGGGCGGCAAATCCCAGATATGAAGCAAACACTCCTCCGATCAGGGGTCCTGCCACCATTCCGATTGCGCTTGCCATCGGAAACAGACTCATCTGCTGCCCGACCATGCCCGGGCATGACAAGTCAGCGCCGAACGCAAGCGCGGGCGTGTTCACCGCAGCAGCAGCGGTGCCGATTGCAAACATGAGCGAGAGAAACTCAGGCGTTGTTGTGACATGAGCAATCAGGAGAAGCAGCAATGCCGACACACCAAGCCCTGCCACCACCACGCTTCTTGTGCCGATCAGGTCCGACAACATGCCCATCGGCGTCTGGAATATCAGGCGTGCTGAAAAATAAGCAGCCAGTGCACCTCCAAGCCCGGCTGTCGATGCGCCAAGCCGCGTCTCATAGAGCGGAAGCAGCGTTGCTATGATCATAATCGCAAACATCGTCGTGAACGCCGCGGATGCAAGCAACCTGATCTTGGTATTCGCGGCACTGTTGGATGAGTCCGGCAGACAGCCTGTTTTGCCCCATGCAGTACCGGACGTGCCCGATATGTAGGTGCCTGGTGCGTTTGGTCCGTTTGGTGTGCCTGATATGTGGGGTTCCTCGACGAAAAAACCCACAAAGATTACGCTGATCAACCCGAGAACTGCGCACGTATAAAATCCGGCACCAAATCCCCCGGTCACAGCGATCACGCCGCCAGCAGCAGGTCCGGCTGCGGATCCGATGCCGCGAACCGTCGAGTACGCGCCCATCGACCTTCCGCGGTTATCCGGCGTGGATATGTGAGTAAGCATCGCAAGAACCGAAGGAACCATCACTCCAACCATGATCCCCTGTGCGACCCGGATCAGAAGCAGCTGCTCGAACGTATCGATGCTCGCACATGCGGCAGACAGCACCGTGAACCCGACGAGTCCTGCGAGCACAAACGGTTTCCGCCTGTCGATGCGGTCAGAGAGCCGCCCCATCACCGGATACGATACAGCCGCAAAGAGTCCGAACACGCAAAACGCAAGCGCGGATTTGATCTCCAGGTCCATGCCCATGCCGCCGCCCAGATGTTTTATGTACAGCGGAATCAGCGGCATCAATATGCCGGTGCCGAGATCCCCGAAGAACAGTGAAGCCGTGAGGATATAGAATTCATGATGGATCCTGAAGATGCTCCTTTCAGCCATCCGGCATTCACCCCCACATATCAAGCGTGCTCTGTTTCATGGAATCTGCCGTGGCAGCAAGCCGCTCTGCCGCCTTTGCCACGCGTGCCTCCGAAAAGTTGTGTTCATCGCAGAGCAGTTCCTTAATCTTCGATTCATCAGGCGTCTTCCATTTCAGCGAGTAGTCAGACGTAACAACTGGATTTAAGAAGAAATCCTTGATCTCGCGGAGATTCTCGATCGATTCGCCGAGTTCTGCGAGCACGTCTTCGATCGATCCGTGCCTGTGTATCGACTGTAACGCCTTCTTTGCCCCGATGCCATGGATTCCGGGATCGTAATCAGTGCCCACGAGGATGCCGATGTCGATCAACTGCTCACGCGTGATTTTAAGCCGGTCAAGGTTTTGTTGCAGTTCGATGACCTCTGGCTTCACTTCCACATAGACATTCTTCTTTGGCAGCTTTCTCCGCCCGCCGATTGTGAGGTTCCTTACCACCTCCGGGGCGCCGAAGAGCAGTGAATCATAATCCTGCGACCCGACAAGCCTGACATCACCCGATTTTGCCATGTATGCTGCCTGAGCCTCCCCTTCGCTTGCCGCCTGGACCACCGGAATACCCATCGATGCGAGCAGCAGCTTTGCATCCTCGACCATATCGGGCGTAAGTCTGGACGATGCTTGCGCATACTTGAATGCATCCTCGCTACCGGCAGCAAGCGCCTCCTTCCACTGCCTGTCAGCGGTGTTTCGTATTTCCACACGTTTTTCGATAGTTGCTGCCTTAAAATCAGGAGGGACTCCATCAAAGACGAAAACAAGCTTCAGACCTGCCTCAACAAGGTTTGTTGTCCGGTACAGCAACCCGGATAGGTGCGATGTCACTCTTCCGTGTGAATCCTTGAGCGGCGTGCCATCTCGCTGCCTTATACTGCTCAAAAACTGATATATCGTGTTGTATGCGTCAATCGCAACGGTTTGACCGTGCAATTGTCCCAGTTCGGTCTCTCTGCTCTCGAACAGATCGCCGATATCCAAACCCATAATGTCTTTTCTTGGGCAGCGGTCGGATAAAGGTTTGGTTCAGGATGGCTGCCAGGGTTCACTCATTACTTTCGATAACAGATAGAACCGCGAGAAACGACCTGCAATCATCGTCTGGTAGAAGATACTGGTCCAGAGAGGAACCGGCAAGAGATTGACATAATGAACTATCGTAACGGAAATTAACGAAAATTCTTTTCGATGGGTTGCAGGGTCTGTTCTTGCGAAAGGAAGAGAGCAAAACCAGTAACCGCGAAAACCCATCAGGATCCGCGGTTCACCCTGATCTCTATGACGCCACCAGTAGTTTCTTGCCTTCCGGGTCGATTATGAACTCTTGATCCATACGCAAATGCAGTACGCAATGTATAGATGACGATTGCGGTCCACATTTGCATTACCCGGGGATCTCACCCGTGTATCGCGATTTACAGGTGCCGATTTTTACGTAACCTCAATCGTATTCCCGGCAAGCACATCATCCTCGGCAACAGAGACCTGATGCGATATTCCTGCTATCGTCACGGTGTACATGCCTGTCGGCGCAGTATCAAACTGTGTCCCGCCATCATCGATCGATATTGGTCCATCTGTCGAATACGGCGCGATGAGTGTCGCCGTGCCATCAGGAGTTGCGGTTGCCGTCTGGACATACTCAAACGTGCGCCCCTGATTCGTGAGAATCGGGATGCTTAGCGTCGCGGTGCTGTTTGGCGGCGCGGTTCCTGTGATCTTTGCGCCTTTCACGTACTCAAATATCTTGACATAGCCGGTGTCAGCTTCAGCGATCTCTGCGGGGAGGTCCTGCTGGCGGTTCTCAAAGAGGTCGGGATACAACATAGGCTGCATGTTATACACCCATTTATAGCCGCGCTCCGCGGTATTTCCTGCCATCGACTCATGCACCAGACGGTAATGTTTCAGGCTGACGCCATCAAAGATATGGAGCTGCCCTTCCATCGAGTTAAAGTATCTCATCGTTGGAACCATCTCCATTCGGTCGCCTATCGGCAACCACTCTGAATACCCGCCTGTATCACCATCCCATGCCGTTATTGCATAGAACTTGCCTGTCGCCATCTCGACGTCACTGACCACATATTTCACGCCGAGCGTGTCCGCGATCTCGTTTGCCTCTTTCTCACTCGCTGCTGTGAAGAATGTGGATGCGCCCGGGCGCTGCGCCTCGCCGCCGCCGATTCCGCCCTGGAATGGGTTGGCGTTCGGGATGCGCCGTGCGATATTCTCGATCCAGAATCCGTAGTCCCACCACGACATCACGCCATACGCTGTGTCAGGATACGGGTACGGTTCGCCCGATGGGGGGCGCTCATAGGGTCCGTGGTACGAGAGGCCGGTGTCAGGTGTGTTGTCCTGCATCCATTCAAGCGAGTTGTACCACGGTGTGTTCGGTCCGCCGGAATATTTTGCCTGTTTGAGCGCAAGAGGGGCAGGACCCCAGGGGTACACGAGGATTGCAACGAGCAGGATCGCGAGCAATATATATCCTGCGTTCTTTGTTAAGTATTGTGGGAGGTCTTCGATTGTGGTACGGATACTTTTGAATCCAGCGAGTTCGATGATTCTTGTGCTGAAATATGCGCTCATGAGCGCGACGTTCACCGCGTAGTAGTAGCCGAACCGGTTCTGCCCGTATATCGCAAGGAGCATGACTATAGTCCAGATCAGGGCAAGAATGTCTTCTGGTTTCCATCTGCGTATCACGTAGTAGCTCAGAAACAGGATTCCGAGTAATGATATGTAGAAGCAGTTCCCAAAGTTGCCATAGACCATGCTGTTTCTGCCGATGTTGAAATTGCCGCTGCGATCATAGAGCATTGAGGACGTTTCTGCAACGGTCGCCGGACCTCCTTCACGCAATACGAACGGGATTGCCAGATTGGATTTAACAGAGGAACCTAGTTGTGGTGAAGCGACATTCAGAAGTCCTATTCCTATAATCACGATCAGGAGCAGAGCCAGTGGATAATAGTATGGGTTTGTGTTTCTGCGGTTCATTTCCCGTGATACGGCATACATCACCACAAGCGCGATGATTGCCACAACCGGTGCGACCACATGCAGCAACGAATAATTGCCCGAGAATCCTGATTGAAGATGTACACACGGCACTATTAGAAGCAGTTCCAGCCCGAATGTGATCACCCCGATTATGGTTATGTATTCGGTTGAGTTGCCGCGAATGTGTTCGGCGATGTAGATTGCAGCTGCTGCGATCATAATGAGCATACCAAACATCAGCGCACCGGTCCAGCAGAGCTGGTATGTTGCATACGCGACGCCTGCCAGAATCGCGTAGATGAGCGGATCTTTAACGGCGCGCCAGCCGCCACTGTTCAGATTGCTGAATGACAGATCCTGAGCACGCGCACTCCTGAGCGCGAGCATGATAAATAGGATTGTTGCGGTGGAAAAGAGCGTCTCTGCGACATGGTGGTCAACAAATCCGAGCAGTGACCGTGATAGGAACTGCCCCGGGAGCGTTGCTATGATCAGTGCTGCGAGAAGCCCGGTACCGCGGTTGTGCAGGTGTTTTCCGATGAAGTAGACCGGGATTACTACGAGCGCGCCGAGGACTGGCGGGAAATACGCTCCAACGGTACCTGCGAGGTGCATGTCAGGATTGCCGAGCCCGAGAACGAGCGAGATAAACGCAATTGCATGGTCGTATAGCGGACCATAGTGCTGGAGATGCCCATGCGGAAATTCTGTAAACGCGTCATAAGTTAAAGTATGTGGATAATTGTGAAGTATATACTCCACGATTCTCATGTGATACCACGGGTCGTTTCCGCCAAACCGGATCGTGCCGTCATCGAGAAATACACTGTCATACGGGAGTACGGCACGGATGTAGAGTGCCATTGCAAAAATGATTGTAAGTAGCGTGCCATAAGGAGCGCTCGATTTCAATCGTTCAATCAGTGGTTGTTTGGTTTCAGCGGGTTGGCGGGTCTGTTGCGGAAGTGAGTGTTCTGGCTCTGCAATTTCTTTTTTGCTGACTTTCCGCCCTTTTCCCCTCTTCACGGGTTCATCTTGTGTCTTCTTCTTTCCAGCCAATAAATATACACCTCGCGTTCCATGTTTGCTACAGATGAATTAAATAGTTTGGGTATCGTTATAGTAGTATATGCCCGATGATGCTCTAATCGAGAATCGAGTAGTGGAGTAAAGAATGATCCCGATTGCAAAACCCATAATGGGTGATGGTGAGATTCAAGCGGTTACAGAAGTCCTCAGGTCAGGAATGCTTGCGCAAGGGCGGGTGGTTGCTGAATTCGAGGAGGCTTTATCTGATTATATTGGAATAAGAGGTGCGACAGTGGTCAGCAATGGCACGGTCGCTCTGGATATTGCTCTCAAGTCGCTGGATATAAAAGCAGGGGATGAAGTCATCGTTCCTGCATTTACCTTTATATCTACCGCGAATGCTGTTCTCTTCCAGGGCGCTAAGCCTGTTTTTACGGATGTGGATATGGCTACGTTCAATATCGATCCGGATGATGTCGTGGAGCGGATAACCGATAAAACGAAGGCTATTATCGGTGTGCATCTGTTTGGTCAGCCGTTTGATGTACAGGAGTTGCGCGATATCTGCGAGGACCACGATCTATATCTGATTGAGGATTGCGCCCAGTCGATCGGTGCCGAATATGATGGCAAACAGACCGGGAGCTTTGGAACTCTTGGCTGTTTCTCTTTTTATGCTACAAAGAACATGACCACAGGAGAGGGCGGACTGGTGACAACTGGCAGTGATGAATTGTCAGCGAAATGCAGGCTGCTCAGAAACCATGGCGAAAGCCAGAAGTATCAGCATACGATGCTGGGATACAACTACCGGATGACTGACATGCAGGCTGCAATCGGTATTGTGCAACTGAAGCGACTGGATGGACTCAATGAAAGGCGGACCCGGAATGCAGCGTACTGTAACAAGCACCTGAAGGCGTCCGGGCTTAGAACTCCGCACAAGAAAAGGAATGTTACACATGTATACCATCAGTATGCTGTTGTGGTCGAGGAAGATTTTCCGGTGACAAGGGATGAGTTTATGGAGTATCTGAGGGGCGCAGGTGTCGGGTGCGCCGTTCACTACCCACTACCAGTATATAAACAACCGCTGTATCAGGAATTGGGCTACACCGAGGAGGATGTCCGGTGCCCGAATGCCACGGAGTTGTCTGGCAGGATTCTGAGTCTGCCAGTCCATCCGGCATTGAAAGAAGAGGACTTGGCATGTATTGCCGATACGATAAACGGTATTGGAAGCAGTAGCAGGACGTGAATACGATGAAAGTAGGGGTTATCGGAACTGGAAACATGGGCAGGAACCATGTCAGGGTTTATTCGGAACTCAAGGATGTTGAAGAGGTGTATGTTTTTGACATCAACAGAGAGAATGCGAAAAAGATGGAGGATTATGGTGCCATCGTCTGTGAAACGATAGACTATCTATTGAATCATGTCGATGCCGTCAGCGTATGTGTTTCAACGCAGTACCATCTTGAGATTGCTAAAAAAGCCATCGAAAAAGATGTTCACTGCTTGATAGAGAAGCCAATCACATCGACCGTTCGAGAAGGGGAGGAATTACTAAATTTACTGGAAGACAAAGATTTGATCATCGGCATCGGTCATATTGAGCGGTTCAACCCGATAGTGGAGGAGATCCGGGGAATGGTTAAAAATCCGCTTTATGTTGAGATGAAGAGGCATAACCCCACCTCAACAAGGATAACAGACGCAACCGTAGTTGAAGATTTGATGGTGCATGACATCGATATCGTATTCAATGTGCTGTTTGGTGGGGACTATAGTCTTTACAGTGCCGGAGACGTTGATATATGCGCAGCGCTGGTCAAATTCAATTCTTCGATAGTTTTCCTGTCTGCAAGCAGGAAAGCCTCAAAGAAGATCCGGACGATATATATCGAAGAGGAGGATATGTCCATTGAAGGGGATTTCATGAACCAGGACATCTATGTGTACCGAAAGCCAGGGAAATATCAGGTTAAGGATGAGAGGTACGTACAGGAAAATATCATCGAGAAGGTT
>DAOWIV010000115.1 GCA_030640725.1 Methanosarcinales archaeon
TGAATGGGGCATATCTGGCTGTGCTCGGTGGTAAACAAATCGGACACTGGCATGAAGTGGTCTCTCAGCCGTCACGCGATGCTGATGAGCTGCGGAATATGTACGAGACCTGTCAGAAAAATTTGAATTGGCAGGTGCCTTGGCTTAAACATCTCACGCCGCTACATCTCAAAGTGAATGGGCAAATTCCACGCGAAGACCCCATCGCCAAAGCGCTACTGATCCATCAGGTCAACTCCATCATCCTGTACACGGCGGATCGGACGGTGGGGGATAACGATAAACCCAGGTTATCTACCTATGCTGGCGCCAGTCAGAGTGTGGAGTTGACACTCGGGAATCCAGCAGATCCTATTGAAGAAAAAGTCCTTGCTGGTGTTAGCGACCTGATGGAAATGCTGGAGTGGGCTTATAACCCAAAGTGGTCGGCTGATCGTCTGCCTCTCGTACAGATTGGCATAGCACAGACTCTGCACGCTGCCAGTCCAGCCGTCCGCTACCAACTGCTCCTACACAACGCGCCCAACATCTTTGATGGACTGAAATGGCACTGGAAAGTCTTCATCGAGGGCAAGGTGGACGCATATGTGTCACAAGTACATGCACTGGAAGATTACGTCGCTGATACCATCCAGGCATTTGCTGACCAGATAGCAGCCATGATCAAAAGTCTGTCGGACACTATGCTGGCTGCTGTGGCTGTATTACTAGGTTCCTTCATCGCCGCCCTGTTCAAAGATAAGTTCAATCCAACAATCTTCACAATTGGTATGGTAGTCTACGCAGTTTATGTACTGATCTTTCCGTTATTCTATAACATGCGGCACCAATGGGAACGATATCAGGCGCTGCTTGATAACTTCAAGGAGCGCCAACTGCGCTTTGAGGAGCGGCTGTATCCGGAAAAGGTGGGTACAATTGTGGGCACACAAGTAACCGGCAGTCAGCGTCGATTCACTTATTGGTTTTGGGCTACTTGTGCGGCATACATAGTGGTCATCATCCTTGCTATAGTCGCTGCATTGTGGATGCCAGGATTTATGGAGAGCATTGCGCTATCAGCGGTATCACCTCCTGCGCCATAGTAGGGAATCAGCGATACATAATAAAGTTGAAGTGATGACGCTTCACAATGGTTCACTAACAAGTTTGGGCGGGCGCATTCAACCCTTGGCGGGAGGAATCGCATTTTGTTGTTGAACCGGATGATGGCAGCGTGCTTGTGCATCAGATGGTGGATCGTGAGCCTGTGAACTGGCAGTCGCCAGACACGCTGATCAGATACCAAACGCAAAGCCGACAGCGATACCTTTTTTTGTAATCCACTCCTATCGGTTAAAACCGCCAGAGATGATATATGTGCGATTCAATACTATCGATGAGATCAGCACTCATGCTTGCGTGAGATTAGGCTCTGCGAATCACTTGGGACAGAGTCCGGCATAGCAACAGGATCATGCGTGATCCAGGCGTAATCGAGGAGTGGATGCGCATAACTGCACGGGAAAACAGACACGATTACTCATGCCCGAGCCCCCGCAGCCCCCGCCCCACTGACCACGAGAGCACCCACCAATATCAGCCCGCCACCCACCAGTACGCTTGACGTGATCGGCTGGCTCAGGATGATTGCGGCAAAGACCACAGCGCTTGCGGGCTCCAGGAGCGAGATGATGCTCGCATTCTGGGCTCTGACATACGCAAGACCACTGAAGTAAAGCGTTAGACTTGCAGCCGTGGGAAGAAGACCAAGGAGTATGAGCAGATGCAGGTTGTCCAGCAGCACTCCGGAGGATATGGCGGTGGAATAGGGCAGGAAGATGACCAGTGTTATGATTATCGCCCACGCTGCCTGTGCTGTTCCTGTATAATAGCTTTTCAGATATCTGGAGGTGAGGATCATGCAGGCATAGAGCAGACCCGAGATCAGTCCGCATAAAAGCCCGATTGCGTACATGCTGTCCATATCCTGGAAGACTGTACCGGGCTGGATTACGAGGATGACCCCTGCCATTGACAGTACGAGCGCGGATAGGCTGCGCCGGGTGACAGGCTCCTTTAATAGGAGTGGCGAGAGAAGGGTAACATAGATTGGGGCGGTGTAGAGCAGGAGTACGGCAATTGCGACTGTTGTGTGCTTAACAGAGATGAAATATGAGAGCATCGTTCCCGCCTCTAAGATGCCCAGCAGGAAGATGTACCGCCTTTTCTCCTTAAGACGCAGTTCACCAAGTCTGCCGCAACATGCGAAGAAGATTGCGATCGCGGTAATCCCGAAGAGCAGCCGGTAGAATATGATGGAACCAATTGGCATCCGGTTTACGAGGCTCACGAAGATGCCGATTGTGCCGAAGAGGATGGCTGCGGATGCGACCTCTATGTGACCTTTGAGGGGTGAGGAGGGCATTATGGTGTTTTAATGGAGTCGTCCTGGTATATAGATGGATGATATTGATTATATAGGTGTGATTAACGAACCGCTAAACATCCACCCGGTACTCTTTAAAATACTCAGTCGAACTTTATTCTCTCAACGATCATTCGTCAGCACCCTCAATCGCGTTCTTCAATCTCATGGAGCAAGAGGTTGATATGCCCCTTCTCCTCTCCTGCAAGTTCGCGGAGCAGATTCATGGTTTTGCGATCATCGACGGTATCTGCAACCCTCATGTAGAAGTCATAAGCCATGTACTCCTTTTCAAGACCAATCTCGAGAGCTTCAAGGTCGTCCATAAACGCAGGATCCCTCATCTTTATCAATTCCTCATTGATCTTCATGCCGCCTTCCATATATATGGTGGAGAGTTCTGCCTTCAACTGGTCGAGCGATGGTAGCTCATCAGCAGCACCGAGAAGCGACTTCATTTCCCAGAGCATCTGGCTATACCGCATATACAGTCTCTGCAGATGTGTATCTTCCATCGCAACAAGTCTCCGGAAGACCCGGCGTCGCTTTCTCGTCTTTGACCAGCCTTTGCGCTTTAGAATAGAAGTCGAGTGCGCCCTTCTCGAGCATAAGTGCAACTATCAGCACGTCAAAAGTCTCCTCGCCCCCTGTTATCAGTTTATCTTCGGTAGTTCCCTTGACGACCTCGTAGTCCCATGTACGGATCCCTCCGTTGAGATTGTAGACATTCTCAAATCCGAGACTGCAGAGGAGGATGCTTGCAGCCATGCTCCTGTGCCCAAAACGGCAGTACGAGATGATTCCCCGGCCATTGTCAAGTTCTCCGTACCTGTACTCAAGTTCCCCAAGCGGGATTAATTTCGCTCCGGGTATATGCCCTGCCTCGTATTCACGGGGCTGTCTCACGTCCAGCAGTTGAAATGCGCCTAACGCATCGTTATCAAAGATCTTTTTAGCTTCCTGGGACGTAAGTCTCTTTATTTCGTCGATGGAACAGTTCAGTTTCATGCAACAGATGCCGCTGGAGGCGTAAATACCCGTGCTGCGAGTTCCCGATCAAGCATGAGGAGTCCGTTGCCGTCCCCTCCGACGATCTTTAATCTGGCGATGATATCGTTGTCATTCCCCTCCTCCTCGATCTGTTCGGTTATGAACCACTGGAGGAAGATGTTTGTGGCGTGATCCTTCTCCGCAATCGCAA
>DAOWIV010000117.1 GCA_030640725.1 Methanosarcinales archaeon
CTAGTTCTGCGGACAAGCGTTCCGTGCTTCATGTCAAGGACGCGTTCGTGCCCGGTCACCTCCATCTGATCTATCGCAACCGGCTCACCATCTGCGTATAACCGGAAACCGACCGGACCGGGTAGATTTACAATCTCGACTGTTTCGGCCTCTGATTTATCAAAAATACCCGCGACGTACATTCCCTGACTGCTGCCCGCGGGCATCTCTTCAAGGACGCCGCGGCTACCAAGATAACCGTTTCCAAGCGAAAAAACGGATTCACATCCGGCTTGGCGGTCCGGATCAAAGCCGCGTTCCCGGATCAGCCATTCATCGTCTGCTAACATCGTTTACATCCAACCTCAACTGTTCAGAACTCAACCGTTCAGAATCTGTCTGTAGACTCGCTCATAGCCATCGACCATTGCATCCACGCTGAAATGCTTCTCCACATATTCCCGGCACCGTTTGGGCTTGATATCCTGCACTCTCCCGATACAATCGAGAAGATCCTCAAAATCATCTGCCAGATAGCCGTTCACTCCGTTTTTGACCAGTTCAGGTGCAGCACCGCGTTTGTATGTCACAACAGGTGTGCCGCACGCCATTGCTTCGATCATAACGATCCCGAATGGCTCATCCCACTGGAGCGGGTAGACAAAAGCAGTTGCGCCAGCAAACAGCCTCTTCTTCTCCTCATCGCTGACCTCACCGGCGTACCGGATCTTATCATTCAGATACGGCTTTATCATCGTATCAAAGTATTTGTGTTCGTCAGGTTCTGATACTTTGCCTGCCAGAATCAACCGCATTCCGAGACGTTTCGCAGCCTCACATGCAATGTGCGGCGCTTTCTCGTGGTTGAACCTGCTCAAGTACAATAGATAGTCCTCTTTCTCCTCAGAATATGGGTAGCTCTCTATTTCGATGGAGTTATAGACGGTCCCGGCATAATTGAGACCGGGCAGGACGGTCTGCTGGAAGTCGCTGATCGTTGTGAAATGGAGATTCTTCTTGCCAACAAACAGCTCGTAAAACTGTTTATTTGACTCATCGAGAGGGCTATGGAGTGTATGCACAACTGGAATGTCCATAAAGAACGCACTTGCCAAACCCTCTTTCCATGTGTTATCATGTATGATATCAAAGTCTCCCTGCTCTGCAATTTCGATATAAGACCCGAGCGAGTGCGTGATCGCGGCATTCAGGAATATGGACGTCTGTCCTGCCAGAAGGCTGCATTGTTCATGTTCAAAGAAATGACGGACATGGGCATCCGACACAGACTCCAGGACTGTGAACAGTGTCACGTCATTCCCTCTTTCGGCGAGTCCGTCTGCGAGCAGAGCGATAACCGCCTCTATACCCCCGTAACGTACCGGAGGGATCTTAATCCACGGTGGTGCTACTATTGCAATCTTCATGAGTTGACTCCCTCTGTATTAACATAGAGTATATATCATTTTAGTCGTTTATTACTCTATCGATCTTTGTTGATCTTTGTTGATCATTATCGATGCTTATCGATCTTCGCGGTCTTCGTCAGACATGGGTAGCAGGGCAGACAGGGCATGAAAGGCAGGTATTATATGCGATACAAGACCTGATGTATTGTACATGTGTACTTTCACGAGAAAAGCATGACCCAACCAAAAGTATGTCTGGCTACGCAGACGCCGCTGATCAGGCTCAAACTCCAGTACAGCGAGTTACTCGATAAATATGGGACGCTTCCTGATCCGGTGCCGTTTACGTGCCTTGAAGAGGGGGAGGATTACGAGTTTACCCCGGGCGGGGTTCCGAAAATGGTTTATCCGCTGCAAAAGATGTTGATTGAGAAGAATCTGGTGGAGAGTGTGCACTGGATATCATTGAACATGATGGGACCTGAGCGCGTGCTTGTTGATGATATCCTCATCCACAACATCATGCTTGAGCAGAAGTATGTCGCGCCATATTCCCGATTTAAGGAGCGGATATGGACAGAGATTCATAATATCGACCGGAAGCCGGTTGGCGTGGTCGAGTTCTCTGCTTATGCAAGGTACAACTGGCTCTGCGCGGAGAAGATGTTTGAGCTATCGCCGATCGATATATTCTATGTCCACGACTTCCAGCAGTTGCTTGTCGGGGGCATGATCGGGCTTGCTGCGCCAACGGTCTTTCGGTGGCACATCCCGTTTGATCTGGACAACACCTCAAGTTATGTCAGGCGATTCATTGTCAGGTGCATCGAGTCGTTTGACGGGGTCATCGTCAGTTGCAGGCGTGATCTCGAGGGTTTGATACGGGCAGGATATCATGGCAGAGCATATCAGTCATATCCCTACATCAACCAGCACGAGTGGACCGAGCCATCAGACCGGGAATTTGGCGAGTTTTGCGACCGGTTCGGGATAACCGACGATGACACGCTCCTCCTGGTTGTGGCTCGGATGGATCAAATAAAAGGTCAGGATATTGCGATCAAAGCACTCTCGCAGATCGATGGTGCAAAGTTGATGCTTATAGGGAATGGTAGCTTTACAAGCAGCGAAAGAGGAGGATTGGCTCATCCGAAGGCAACGATGTGGGGCACATACTTAAAAAAGCTTGCAAGAGATCTTGGAGTGGCAGACAGAGTTATATTTACCGGATATGTCCCTGATAACCTTGTGAAAGCGGCGTACAAGCGGTGTGATGCGCTGGTCTTCCCGTCCCGCAAAGAAGGATTTGGTCTGGTCGTGGTGGAGGCGTGGATGTACCGAAAACCGGTGGTCGTGAGCAGTGGAGCTGGCGTCTCCGAACTGGTGATGGATGGTGTGAACGGGTATCAATTCGAGTCAGGAAACCACGAAGAACTTGCAGAGAAGATCAACAATATCCTTGAAAACCCGGCTGATTCCGAAGAGATGGGCGAGCGGGGTCACGAGACTGCAAGACAATGTTATATAGAAGAAGGTGTAAAATTAATAACGGATGTATTCGATGATGTCATGACAGACTTCGCACAGTAGAGGGGGCAAAATGTCAGATTTCATATTCTACAAGGCAAGATACCAATCCGAACTTACGGGAAAGAGCGCAAGAGACATTTCTGAGTTGATTTCGGTCATAAAAGAAGTGGATGAAAGTTCAATCTTCCATCACATATACCATGCACTGCTCGATTACCATTTTCTCCCACTGGAATATCCAAACGACTTTGCCTACTGGATCGCTGACGTGCTGCACGAGCCCGCTCTTGCCGAACGACTCGCAGACCCTGACCTGCGCGAGATTCATGATCTGGAGGCGCTCAGAGCAAGGATCATAAGCATCATCGAGAATTACCTTACCACACACAACGTGGTTGGCATGGCAAGATCCGGGCAGGAATTTCATTTTATCAGGTGTATCAGCGTCATCTTCCCGACAAAGTATGTTGCATCAGATATGGGCGAGGCGCTTGAGATACTGAAAGAAATCGACCTTGATTCGATGTTCTATTACTTCATCGCAAGCCGGATGCTCGACGGCGAGCATTACAAAGAGTTTTCACGCTGGGTACTTGAGAATGACAGCCGTGAGCTGATGGAAAGTCTGGATAATCTGTATCCGTACGGTTTCGCGAATTTAAATGCCATGAGGGTCGAGATCGTAAAGATCGTCGAGAGATATTTCTGGGAGCATCTATGAACGAAAAGAGGTCGGTCTGGGATTACGAGGACATCGTTGGAAGAGGTCTTCTTGAGGACCTTGAACTACTTGCAGGAAACATCTCAGGCAAGGTTCAGCACGTCAACGCCACCTACACCGGCGGGGGCGTGGCAGAGATCCTGAATAGTTTGATCCCGCTATTTAAGGGGCTTGAGATCGAAACAGAATGGAACGTAATAAGAGGCGACGATGAGTTCTTTTCGGTCACAAAAAGCTTCCATAATCAGCTTCACGGCAGAGTGGGCGGTCCGGTCGATGTTCGTGCGCATGAGCAGGTCAGCGTGCTGGAGGACCTCGAGGAGCAGATCAAGGAACTGAGCACGAAGAAGCGGATGCTTGAGACATACCTGCACTGGAGTGATGTGAATGCCAGTGAGATGACCAACGATGGGGACTTTGTATTTATGCACGATCCCCAGCCAGCAGCACTGATCCGCACGAAAGAGAAGGGGCACTGGATATGGAGATGTCATATCGATGTTTCAAGCCCTGACCCGCTTGTCTGGAACTTTCTTCGGGATTTTGTCTCAAAATACGATGCATCGATCTTTTCAACGCCGCTCTTCTCCAGACCCGATCTGGGGATCAGGCAGTTCCTTGTGCCGCCTTCCATCGATCCGTTGAGCGACAAGAACATCGAACTTTCACCAGGCGAGATCGACAAAGTCCTTGATAAATATGAGATTACCACCGATAAGCCAATTATAACACAGGTATCGAGATTCGATCGGCTGAAAGACCTTCCAGGAGTCATCGATGCATATAAACTGCTGAAAAAACGGATTGACTGCCAGTTAATACTCGCCGGAGGGGTCGCAGCAGACGATCCTGAGGGGATGGAGGTATATCGGGAAGTCCTGAAGAAGGCAGAAGGCGAGGCTGACATCCATCTGCTGCTCGGATCGCCGCCATTCGCCGATATCGAGATCAACGCGTTCCAGCGGGCATCCACCGTGATCATGCAGAAATCGCTGAAGGAAGGTTTCGGGCTTGTGGTTTCTGAGGGGCTCTGGAAGGGAAAACCCGTGATCGGCGGAGCGACCGGCGGCATCCCGCTGCAGGTCATCAACGGTGTCACAGGCTACCTTGTGCACTCGGTTGAGGGCGCGGCATACAAGATCGCCAATCTCCTGAAGGATCCGGAACTTGCCAGAAAGCTTGGAGAGAACGGACGGGAGCATGTCAGGAACAATTTCTTGATAACAAGGCATCTCAAGGATTATCTTCTTGTCATGCTCAGTCTTGAGAACCCGTCAAGAATTATTCGGCTGTAAGGGCGTCTGGCTGATCGCCGGATGAATCGGTGTAATCCGTTTGTTACACATTCAATCAGATGTCGTCTCCTCCCTGACCGCGACAAACTTAATACATATCACCCCATATTATAAATGGGGTATATCAGGGAAAGGATAACGATC
>DAOWIV010000021.1 GCA_030640725.1 Methanosarcinales archaeon
GAAGGCGATCCCCTTCATCTTCGGTGCAGACATGGATCCTGACCTCTGCGTCGGGCTTGCCGCCCTGCCCTGCGACGTTGATTTGACGGGGAACACTATCACCATCATTGGGATATGTGATCTCAAATGCAGGAGTCGGAATCGGTGTGGGGGTAGCTTGGGGCGTTGGTCGGACGGTTTCTCTTGGGGTTGGTGTTACACTCGGAACCGGTATCTCCGGATCGAGCGGATTTTCATCCAGCGGATCCCAGTATCCATCGGAATCAGTATCCCTGTTGTCAGGATCGGTTCCGGCATTCAATTCCTGTTCATCGCTCCATCCATCGCCGTCGCTATCAACAACTTTCTGCTGGATGCATCCCGATGCCAGTAACAGCAGTGCAATTATTCCAATTATCGCAATATGTTTTAATTTCATGATTACCTCCAACTATTGGGTAAGCCATTTATCTATGTTTCGATGATATAATGACTTTCGCTGAAGAGGAACCATGACTCCACAAACAATGGCAGAAAAGATCTTATCCAAGAAGACCGGGGCAGCCGTCCGACCAAACGACCTGATCGTCGTGCCGGTAGACCTCGGGTTCGCGCACGATGGCACGCTTCCGCTTGCGATCCAGTTGATGGAGGATGAGTTGCATACAAGAACAGTCCATGACCCGTCAAAGGTCATCGCTGTCTGCGATCACGCATCACCATCGCCAAGCGAACAGGTTTCAAATGTCCAGATCATGATGCGCGAGTTTGCGCGTGAGAACGGGATCGCGCTTTATGAGAACGGCGATGGCGTATGCCACCAGATCGTCGTCGAGAAACATGCAGCCCCGTATAAAGTCATCATCGGCGCAGACAGTCACACATGCACGCACGGTGCACTCGGTGCGTTTGCGACCGGCATGGGCTCGACAGACATGGCAGCGATCATGGCTTACGGGAAGACGTGGCTCAAGGTGCCGCAGAGTTACAGGATCGAGATCTCAGGTGATCTGCCTGATCATGTCTATTCGAAGGATGCGTTTCTGTACCTGTGCGGAAAGATCACGGCGGATGGTGCGACGTATATGTCGATGGAATTTCTCGGAAACGCCGTGGATGAGATGAGCGTCGAGTCGAGGCTTGTGATGTGTAACATGGCGATTGAAGCTGGCGGGAAATGCGGACTCTGCGTCGCTGACAAGAAGGTTCGTGAATTCCTTGCACGGTACGGCAGATCTGATGAGTACCAGCCATTGCAGCCCGACAATGATGCTGATTATGCATCAGAGATCGTGATTGCCACAGATGACATCGAGCCGCAGATCGCTGCTCCGCACCGTGTCGATAACGTAAGTCCGGTGGGCGAATTCGTGGGACTCTCGCTTGATCAGGTCTGTATCGGCTCGTGCACCAACGGACGGATTGAGGATCTGCGGATTGCCGCCCGGATATTGAAGGGCGAGAAGGCGGCAAAGGACACGAGGCTGGTCGTGTATCCTGCAAGCAGGAGCGTGCTTTTGCAGGCGATCTCGGAGGGGATAATCGCCACACTTGTTGAGGCAGGAGCTGCTGTCTGTGCGCCGGGCTGCGGTTTTTGCATCGGGCGGACTGTTGCACTCGGGGATGGGGAAGTGGTTTTGTCTACGCAGAACCGGAACTTCAAGGGAAGGATGGGAAACAACAATTCGGAGATATATCTATCGTCGGTTGAGACCGCTGCGGTCAGTGCGATTCGGGGGGAGCTTACGGATCCGCGAGAGGTTTAATCGCGGTCCATGCGTGCTCTGGTTAAAAGATTCCGGCAGATACCGCACCCATAACGTGAAACTTGCGGGCGCAAAAAAAGACGCTGCCTAACTGGTCAAAGGTGGTCGGGTTGATGGACCGACTGATCAAAGAGATTGCCGGGAGCAAGACGCATCCGGTTAAGATCGCAGCATTCATGCATCACCGATTGTGCCGGCATCAGAACGGTGCGGAAGAGGGGATCATTCAAAGATATGCATCATTATGAATCAGATCATGGGAATCCCCTGGTGTCCAAAAACATCAGAACCTGTAAAAACCACTCAAAACTCACCCCATCTTCTCAAGCAGTCGCATCCGTGTATCAGGCGGATCAGCACGCCCGCGGGTCTTTTTCATCACCTGTCCGACAAGATAATTCAGTGCCTTTGCCTCGCCATTCCGGTAATCAGCGACCGCATCGCCGCATTCGGCAAGCACCTCATCGACGGCTGATGCGACCACGTCCGTCTCCACCTTTGCAAGCTCTTTTTCGGACGCGATCCCGGCAGGAATTCCGCCCTCGTCAAGAATCGTCCGTATGATCGTGATTGCACCCCTTTCTGTGATCACACCATCCAGAAACATCCTCAGGATCTCGACCATGTCAGGTACATCGAATGCATCGATCCCGAGATCCCGATAATTAAGTTCGCCGCTTAACACGTCCACGATCCACGAAGCACTGGTCTTTGGATCGATTTCGTGCGCAACATCCTCAAAGAACTGCGCAAGCTTCGGATCAAGCGTCAGCGAGGTGGCGTGGTTCCCTGTTATGCCGTACACCTCTAAAAATCGTGCCCGCTGGGCATCCGGCAGTTCAGGAAGCGTTTTTTTGATATCAGGCACCCAGTCGGTAACCATCATCGGAACCAGATCAGGCTCAGGGAAATACCGGTAATCGTGCTCGGTCTCTTTTGTCCGCAACGAAACCGTGACACCACGTAATTCGTCGAAATGCCGGGTCTCCTGCACAACAGTCTCGCCGCGACGCAGCACATTCCTCTGCCGCACGATCTCAAACGACAATGCACGTTCTGCACCCTTGAACGATGATATATTCTTGACCTCAGCCCGCGCGCCGCCGGCAAGCGAGATGTTCGCATCCACCCGAAGTGCACCATCCAGATCACCATCAGAGATGTCAAGGTATTCGATGATGTTTCTGAGCTTGTTTAAGAATCTTCTTGCTTCTTTGGGGCTTCTCAGGTCTGGCTCTGTCACGATCTCAAGCAAAGGCACGCCTGCACGATTGTAGTCGATC
>DAOWIV010000195.1 GCA_030640725.1 Methanosarcinales archaeon
CCGCATGTCGACCGATACCGTTTCAGGAGCGAATGGTGGGCTTAACCGATGACGAATGGAATGAATCTGAATATCATTTGAAAAGGCAGACTTTACTATATCGATCCATAATTTTGACATTTTGTTTTTATTTGAAATATTTAATCTCTTGTTTTTTGCATGGATAAAATTCCAATAATCTGCAACACCCCGTATCTTTCTTGCCAAACTTATTATTGCGCCATCTGGTGTTGGTTTGAGGATTATACAATCATTGTTATCTGAAACTTTGATGTGCCATGAAGTGGCACCAAATTGACCTAATTCTGCACCTATTTCTATTTCTCCCTCTCTGAAAGATTCTTTTCTCCAAGAATTCATATTTATGATTCACCTCTCAAATGACCCTGCATCGTAAACAATACACTTTTGGCATATAAACCCACTGTCACCACACATTGCCACAAAAACACACCATCCACACAACCAACCGACCTCCATGTTTGTTGTGATAAATGCCGAAGTCACTAAACCCCGCACTAAAGTCCAGAGCCTGCACACAACGATTTCATAACATTCATCCTACTGTCGCACTCACGCAAGGCAAGCCCACTATTGGTACATGTCAACAATGATACCGTGAGTCTACCAGATCGCGTAAATTTCATGCGTTGTAGTCAGCCGCCACGATACTTAAGTTAAACCCGGACTGGTATGTGAGAGGTGCGACTGTGACCGGGTGGTGTGGGCAGTGTGCCCCACCCCCATGTTCTCCCTATATCGCCTCAACCATGATACGTGGTCTGCACCGGCGCAGGCTTCTTCTGCTGCTGGAAATTGATGTTTGGCAGCGGCATTGCAGGCGGAAGCCCGAGCGTCGAAGAGATCGTAACCGCAAGCGGCGCAAGGTTGCTGACCATCGTGTTTGCGATCTGGTTCTGGACATCAGGCGGGGCTTTTCCGGCATCCCACTCGCTCTTGATCCGGGTTAGATTCTCCTCATCCGAATAATAGTCAGAATATCCCTCGAACCGGATGTGTCCCACATTCGGGCTTAGGTAGTTGATTGAGAATGCGTATTCGACCCTCAAAACCGTCTTCTCGCCAAACGGGGTCTGTTTCGGTAGAATTGTAGTATTCTTCAGACTGATGTCATAGTTGATGTTGATACTCTTCTGCTTCCTGACCTCTTCAGAGGTCACGTATGTCCTGGATTCGACCTGCGTCACTTTGAAATTTACAATCATGCGTCATCTCCATTAACTGTCTTTGTACTTCTGTTCATTGCTACCATTCCTGTCCGGACGAGTTCCCTGATCCCAAACCGCTTCAACATCCTTTCGATCGCCCTCACCTTACCCCTATCGCCCGTAACCTCGATGATCAGGGTTTCTGTGCCGACGTCGATGATCTTTGCACGGAATATATCCACGATCTGCATGATCTCGGATCTCGTGGTTGCATCGGCAGACACCTTGATCAAGACCAGTTCACGGTCAACCGATTCTGATGAGGGGATATCGCATACCGAGATCACATCGATCAGCTTGCCGAGCTGGCTCGTCACCTGCGCAAGCACCCGGTCATCGCCCCTGACAACGATCGTCATCCTTGATATCTCAGGGTCCTCTGTCATGCCGACCGCAAGACTCTCGATATTAAACCCGCGTCTGCTGAACAGACCCGAGACGCGTGAAAGCACGCCGGGTTTGTTGTCCACGAGTACCGCAAGCGTATGCCTCATGCCGACACCTCCGGTTCAAGGATCTCGTTGATCGCAGCACCAGCCGGGACCATCGGGAAGACGTTCTCGGTGGGATCGATCACGAAATCGATGACCACTGCCCGATCTGCTGCGAGCGCCTCTGATATCGCAGAAGGCACCTCAGACGGCTTCTCTGCACGGATGCCGATCGCGCCATACGCATCTGCCAGTTTCACGAAGTCCACGCTCTGCGTCAGTTCGGTGTGCGAGTATCTCCGGTCAAAGAAGAGTTCCTGCCACTGCCGCACCATCCCGAGATAACCGTTGTTGAGGATCGCCACAATCACACAGATATCGTTCTTGACAACGGTCGCAAGCTCCTGCGAGGTCATCTGGAACGAGCCGTCGCCAGCGATATCGATGACCGTTCGGTCAGGACATCCGACCTTTGCCCCCATCGCGGCAGGGAATCCGTAACCCATCGTGCCAAGCCCGCCGGACGTGAGGAATGTGCGCGGCTGTTCGTACTGGAAGTACTGGGCTGCCCACATCTGATTCTGCCCGACCTCGGTCACGATGATCGCATCAGGACATGCTCGATGAATCTCCTGAATCACGTACTGGGGCTTGATCACCGTATCGCTCTGCTGATACTGCAGCGGATACTCCTTCTTCCATGCATCGATCTTCTCAAGCCATGCCCCGGACTTGCCCTGTTTCTCGCGCAGATGCGAGAGCAACAACCGCAACACCTCTTTGGCATCCCCGATGACCGGCAGATCGACCCTCACGTTCTTCCCGATCTCTGCCGGGTCTATATCGATGTGGATGATCTTTGCCTGAGCCGCAAACGCATCGATCTTCCCTGTCACGCGGTCATCGAACCTCGCGCCGATCGCGATTAGGAGATCTGACTCCTGCACCGCGTAATTGGCATATCTGGTGCCGTGCATGCCAAGCATCCCGAGCGAGAGCGGATGCGCCTCAGGGAATGCGCCGATGCCGAGCAGTGTCGTTGTCACGGGCGCGTTGATGGTTTCTGCAAGTTTCAGCAGTTCTGGTGATGTATCGGAGATGATGACGCCGCCGCCTGCATAGATGATCGGTCGCTGTGCCTGCAGGATCATGGACGCAGCGCGTCTCACTGCATCCGTATCGACATCGGTATCAGGATTGTAACCACGCAGATGCACGGTTTCAGGATATTTGAATTCAAGCTCATCGGTCGTGATGTCTTTTGGCAGATCGATCAGGACCGGACCCGGCCTTCCTGTGGATGCGATGAAGAACGCCTCTTTGACGATTCGCGGGAGGTCGTTCACGTCTTTTATGAGATAATTGTGCTTTGTGATAGGAAGCGTGATTCCAGTGATGTCAGCTTCCTGAAAGGCGTCATTCCCTATGAGGGGTGTCGGAACCTGCCCTGTGATTGCGACGACCGGAACTGAATCCATGTAAGCGTTTGCGATGCCTGTAACGAGGTTTGTGGCTCCCGGACCTGATGTTGCGAGGCATACCCCGACTTTACCGGTTGCCCGTGCATATCCGTCCGCCGCATGTGCTGCGCCCTGCTCGTGCCGCACCAGAATGTGCCTGATGTCGGCATCGTACAGTTCGTCGTAGAGCGGCAGCAACACTCCACCGGGGTATCCGAAGATCGTGTCGACCCCTTCGCTATGCAGGCACTCGATCAATGCTTTTGCGCCAGAGATGGTTGCATCTGTCACGGTTCTTTTCCTCCTTTTCAATTGAAATACTGTTTTTTCACGAGATAAAGTATGTGGTCTGGTGCCATGGGGCGTCAGTCATGCCCGGCTCCCGATCGTCGACCCTCTTCTGGTTCGTCGTTCCCTGATCGCCCCGGCAAGGGGGCGGGATCCGGGTCAGGCTTCTGCGAGCACCAACACTTATATACCACAACCATCATATTAGACTATACGGTGGAAGTGGGGCAGGGTGCCAGCTACAATAGTAGAGTCTTCCACCGCAATCGAATACGGGGGTTAAACCAGTGGACACAAAACATCGGGATAAGGACCGAACCATTGACGATTACACCCAAGAGTTAGTCCGGTCGGGCGATTCTGGGGTAACGTAACCAACACAACATACAGGGGGCATACAACATGAACATACTGAAGAATATGTCAGTCAACAAGAAATTGATGGCTGGCTTTGGGCTCGTGCTGCTTCTGACAGCCGGGCTTGGGATCACTGCGTACTTGCAGGTAACGACGATGAATAACGCCGCCATGCTGCTCGAGACGGCTGATGGAATCGAGATCAACGTACTCGAAGCCAGGCAGCAGGAGAAGAACTACCAGTTAAGAGAGCGTCAAGTAGAGCTCGATCGACATGCAGAAGTAATAACGCACCTGAAAGCACACGTCGATGAAGCGACGGCACTCGTCACAAGCAGCGAGGATAAGACACTCGTCGCAGAGGCTGAATCAGGCGTCATTGCTTACGATAGTGCGTTTGTTGAACTGGTGAAGGAGACGCAGGAGATGCGCGTGCTTGAGGAGGGGTGCGCAGCCGATGCAAGAGCGATTGAGAATGGCATCAGTGGTGCAACCTATCTCGACAGCGCGGAATCAGCTGGACTGCTACTCGATCTCCAGATGATCAGGCGTGATGAGAAGAATTTCATCATGCGCCACGATGCAGAGTATGTCGATGATGTGAAGGGTGCAATAAGCACACTTCAGGCAGGAATTGATGCATCGGCTCTTACCGCTTCGGACAAGAGCGCGGTCAAGAGAGAGATCGGGACTTACCAGGCAACGTTTATGGAACTTGTCTCAACCATAAACAGTATCGATGGATACGTTGCCACCACCGGTCCGCTCGTAACCCACGGAAGGGCGGTTCAGGCGGGTGCGCAGGAACTGGCAGCGAGCGCACAAACAGAAGCGGCTGCAGCAGCAGCGAGCGCGAAGACCGCGGTTGTCGCGTTCGTTGTGATTGCGATCGTTCTTGGGATAGTAATTGCGATGGTGATCTCAAAGTCGATCACAAACCCACTTAACGAGGTCATGACCGGTGCAAACAAGATCAGGGATGGCGATTTTGGCTATGAGATAAAGGTCGATTCAAACGATGAGTTAGGCGAGCTTGCGCGGGTGTTTGGTGAGATGAAGGAGAACATACAATCGATTGTTGGTGAAACTGAACGGATTGCCAAAGAAGCAGCCGGAGGCAATCTGACCGTGAAGCCAGAGATCGAACTCAAGGGCGACTATATCAATATCGGAAATGCTCTTGACGGTCTGGTGGGCGTACTATCCACCGCGATCACTAACTCAAGAAATGTCGGTGAGAAAGTGCTTGCAACAGCGCAGGGACTCTCATCAGCCGCAGAGGAGATGAACGCGGGCATGGAACAGCTCGCATCCTCATCCCAGCAGGTCGCAGAGGGTTCGCAGAAACTGGCAGAACTTGCACAGGTCACGGCGCGGGATGTTGAGGAAGTGGCATCACAGATCGAACAGACCTCCACAAACGCAAGCAAATCGGCAGAGCTGGGACAGAGCGCTGTTGAAGCAACGCATGAGGTTCAGGAGGCAGCACAGAAGACGCTTGACGGTCTGGCACAGATCCAGGAAGGTGTCGCGAAGACGTCTGAGACTGTTGGCGATATGAACACTGCGATCGAGAGGGTCGGTGAGATGGGTGAGGTCATCACTGATGTGGCAGGGCAGACCAATATGCTCGGGCTTAACGCCGCAATCGAAGCTGCCCGTGCTGGCGAAGCAGGCAGGGGCTTTGCCGTTGTTGCGGACGCTGTGAAGAACCTTGCTGAGAAGGTCAAGGAAGCAGCGGGCGAATCAGGAATGGCGATCGGGAACATACAGGAATCCGGCGAGAATGCGATCGGTGCGACCGGAACCGCAGTGGATGAGGCGGCAAAAGGCGGAGAACTGGTACATGTCGCACTGGACGGGATCAATGACGTGACCAGCTCGATCGAGGAGGTCAACACGATGGTGCAGGAGATCGATTCCGGTGCCAAGAATGCAGCCGAGGTCGTGAAGGGCGTTGTTGCCGGAATGGACGAGGTTGCGAGCATATCAGAGGAGAGCGCATCCGCTTCCGAAGAGAGTTCGGCAGCGGTTGAGGAGCAGACATCTGCGATAGAGGAACTGACATCAGAGACGCAGGTGCTCACCGATGTGGCGCAGGATATGATGAACGAGCTTGGCAGGTTCACAGTGCGGGAGTGAAAGGAGGCAATAATATGGTTGAAGCAGCGTCTGATGATGAAGCGATACTTGTCGTCTTCACACTCGCCGATGGACTATACGGCGTCAGGGTCGATCAGGTGCGTGAGATCACGAGTATGCGAGATACCACGCCGGTGCCAAACGCACCGTACTTTGTGGATGGTGTCACCAATCTGAGGGGTCAGGTAACAACTGTTACCGACCTCAGGAGAAGGTTCGGACTCGATGC
>DAOWIV010000071.1 GCA_030640725.1 Methanosarcinales archaeon
ACCTTCACATTCTTAAAATTACGACCGATAATCCCGTTCATCGATGTGAAATGACACTCCTCTCCCCGAACCTTCAGCGCGGTTATGTTCCCTACGGCGATAAACCTGATGCAGTCATCCACGACACATGCGATGGTAAGCACGCTCCCCTTGTCGATTGCAGCGATTCATGGCAGCTCCGGATCGCATAATCCGGATCCTGGTCCGGGTTGCAGCACGCCTCGAGACACTCAACCACTTTCTGCGAGGCGGCGTGCGCAAGATCACCGTGCCCGATTCAGACCCTCTCTGCAAATATCCGCTTAACATCCTTTGCACGGACAACATTGCCACCATATTTCCGAAATCCACGTTCCCGGGTCTTGATTCTGATAATCCTGCATCTACTCCCGGAAATATCCTCGATACTACCTACCGTAAACTCCCTGTCCCCATATTCCTGCAGCCGGACCGACCGGGTTTTTTTGCCGTTGTGGATCGCCACCTTCACAGCCACCTTATCGATCGCCCGTGACCAGATCGTGTCGATGTCGGCAGCGACAGCCGATACCACCCGCGCCCCACATGATTCGATTGAGGCAACCTCTGCCAGATGCACCTCGTCCGCGGACGGATCGTCCACAAGCAGTTCGTCGCCAGTATATACCTCATGATCAGGCGGCAGCTCGATGCTGTACTGTGCCGAGTCCTCGCCCGTGGAAACGATGATCCTGACGCTCAGAGTCTCGGGGGCTGTCCGGACCTGCGAGGCGATATTATGCACGCTGCCGCACTCTGTGCAGCGCACCAGTTGATTATTACCATGCCGCTTCAGCACGTCATGAAGCTCCTTTGATGAGCAAGTGGGGCAGATAGTTATAATCTGTGTTTCGTTTGTAATTTCCATGTATTTTTTACCTCATTTCACTAAACCAACATATACCCACCGGTCATATCCAATATCGGGCGTGTTTTCAAGTATCTCCACATCGGTTACACAATCATCGAGCACATCCGTGGCAAATAGAAGCTCCTCTCTGTTGTGGAACGTGAAGATCAAGATACCGGGTGTCCGCACGACTTTTACAGATTCGTGCAGCACCGCCGCCCATATCTCCTTGTTAAACGGCTGGATAGGACCGATCATGAACCCTGCCACGCAGTCAAACTCCTGATCAAAGAACGACGAAAGTTCTGCGGCGTCAAGAACGATTGATCTCGCCTCATGGAGCGCCCCGCTCTTCAGTCCGTCGCAGATGTCGCACATATCATGATCGATACAGATCGGGTCGCAGCCGATCTCGCGGAGCACACCTGTGGCACTCCCGTCTCCGCAGCAGATCTCAAGCACATCTGCGCGGGCGGGATCAAATCCTTTTCCGGATGTTGCTTTGCGAATAAGACGCTTCAATTGCTCGTTTCGCACGTCCTGACCCGGCGGATCAGGTTTTCCAGTTTTGCCCCCCGTTTCACCCCCTGGCGTTTCATGCAGTAGTTCACGCACCGCTACCACCGTCCCGAGATCAAGGTACGGCATCTCTTCGCGTGCGCAGGAGTCACATAGCCACCTGTTCGCAAGAAAGATGGAATAATACTCGATTACTGCCTCGCGCAGATCAGATGCGTCCACTTCGATAATTTCGCTTCGGCTGCCAAAGATATCCGATATCTTTCCCGGAAAACGCGTGTCCTTTGAGATCACGTTCGTGAGCACGAGCCAGTGGTCGATGCCCTGTGAGTGGACATAAACTGCTACTGCAATCGGGGCGCCGCTACCCTGATCGATCAGTTGTACGGAACTATTGTTGCTACTGCTGCCTGCAACCGCGGCGAGTTCTTCGAGGTAACGCTCTGTGAGCGGCGATCGCCTCTGATCGTAGAAGCTGTTCTCTGCCAGAAACACAGGTTCTGTCGGATCAAGACGGAAGATATCGTGGAGCCGCATCTTTGATGACCCCGGTTCCTGATGCCCCATTACCTCAGTAGACCTCTTCGTGCGGATGGATGACTATGCCTGCCGACGTGATCTCGTACGGGTGAATGTCCTTGCTGTGGTCTGATCCGCGCATCTTGAAGATCTCCATACTACGGACACGCACGCTCTTGCGGCGCTGGTTGTACAGCATGATCGTACCCTCCGTCACGAAGTTCTCGACGCCGAACCTGCTCTGCATGGTGTCGTCGATGATCTCGCAGGTCAGGATCGATGTCAGACCCAGAATCTCAAGGGTCGTGCTCAGTTTGAGCAGTTCGATCCTGATCTTTGCCGGATCCTGGAAATGAAATCCGATAGACGTGCTCGAGTCGATCACAGCGCGTTTTGCACCGGTTGCATCCTGTATTGCAATGATCTGGTCAAGTGTGGCACGCATGTCAAACGGGCGCACATCCACATACCGCTCCTGCGACGGGATGCCGATCTTTGTGGAACAAGCATCAATGATCGCGAGCGTCTCATTCCTTTCAAGCGCTGCAATGTCCCATCCAAATCTCGAAAGATTCTCGCGGATCTGCGGAGGGCGTTCCTCGGTTGCGACAAAGATGCCGGTTTCGCCGTACTGGGTGGCTCCATTGTACAGAAACTGGAACGCAAGGTTCGTTTTGCCGGTACCCGAAGTCCCTGCCAGCAGGTATGTCCGGTCTTTGATCAGTCCGCCATCACATAGTTCATCGAACCCAGGTATTCCTGTAAGTACTCGATCGTTCATTGTAATCTCCAATTTAATTGGTCCCCGATAATACAAACCATGATAAAAGCGCATCAAGCTGTATCCGCTCGTTTGCGCCTTCTGTGATCCTGAAATCTATTTCTCCAATTTTGTCTATCGATTCAACCTTTTTGCGGTCAGGGATTTCCTCGATATCAAATATCGCCCGGTATATCTGCCCGACAACATCCTCGCCAGACAACCCCTGTTTGGTCAATAAATCGTCCAGCCCCCTGCGAGATTCTGCAAAATCGCCCCGGTACGCACTCAGGATGAGTTTCTTGATCTCCTCGGGACGCGCTGTTGCTGTTATCTGGTATATGTCATCACGATCGATGGTCGTACCAAGCATTGCTGCCGCCTGCAGCGCATTGATCGCTTTTCGCATGTCGCCGCGGGCAACGTACGTAACCGCCTCAACTCCATCATCCGTGATGTTGAGATGCTCGCAGTCTGCGATATACCGGACTCTCTCCTCGATTGCGTCATCTGAGACCTGACTGAACCGGTAGACCGCGCATCTCGATTGAATCGGCTCTATGATCCGTGATGAGTAATTGCACGACAGTATGAACCGGCATGTCTGCGTGTACTTCTCCATCGTCCTGCGCAGCGCAGATTGGGCGTCAGACGTCAGCGCATCAGCCTCGTCCAGAAAGATGATCTTGAATTCGGCGTCTCCGACCGGCGACATCCTTGCAAAGTTCTTGATCTTGTGCCGCACCACGTCGATGCCGCGCTCGTCACTGGCGTTTAATTCGGTAAAATTAGAATGCCACGTATCACCAAAGAGTTCTCTTGCTATGGATACGGCAGATGCGGTCTTTCCGACTCCGGGCGGACCTGTAAACATCAGATGCGGCAGATTCCTTGTATGTGCATAAGAGATCAGCCGCCCGACCGTGTTAGCCTGCCCGACCACGTCTGACAGTTTCTTTGGTCGGTATTTCTCGATCCATATTTCCTGTTTGATGCTAAAACCCTCCGCTTAGTGAATACGCTTGATTCTATTATCCGGTAATATCTTAAGGTTTTGGGATAATGCGGATGATCGGTTGTGTATAAGCTTAAGTAGACCAGCACACGTGTGTGTTTAGCTGAGGCGAAAAAACCACGAGATTTCACGAGATTAACACAAGAATGATGAGGCAAGGCTGAGCGGCTAAACACATACCTCAATTCTACATCGCCATGCTCGCCATGCATAACATCGCCATACATATCTACTATAATAACATATTGACGTGCGATGATGCGGAGAATCAGCAAAAAACAGATTCACCGATACCGGACGCTCACAACAGTTGCGATCAAGTATGGTTTTGGATATCTGGTCGATCGGTTCAATCTCCACCCTGTGCGGTCGCTGAAGGACCGCATTGCAGGGGAGCGCAGGGTACATCCCGAACTCTCTGACCCTGAAAGGCTCCGACTGATGCTTGTGGAACTCGGACCGACCTACATCAAGTTCGGGCAGATCCTGAGCACGCGATACGATATTATCCCAAAAGAGTATATAACAGAGCTTGAAAAATTGCAGGACACGGTGCCACCATTTGGCTATAGTGAGGTGTGCGGCATCATCGCAGAGGAGTTCGGCGAGTCGATCGACGATATCTTTGCATCGTTCTCGCACCAGCCGTTCGCATCAGCATCTCTCGGTCAGGTGCATCTTGCAACGCTTTACAGTGGCGAGAAAGTCGTTGTGAAGGTGCAGCGCCCCCGCGTGAGAGAGGTCATCGACGCAGACCTCCGGATTCTCTATGATCTCGCACGTTTTGCGGATCAGCACATCGAAGAGGCGAGAGCGTTCAATCCGGTTGGGTTCATATCTGAGTTCGAGCGCATCATCCACGCAGAGCTCGATTATACGATTGAAGCACAGAATGCGGATGAACTCCGTGAAAACTTCAGCGATGATGCCACCATTCACATCCCGCGAGTCTACTGGGACTATACCAGATGGCAAGTTCTGACAATGGAATTTATCGATGGAATCAAGATTTCCAACACAGGTGCGCTCGGTGTGGCGGGCATGGATCGTAAAATCCTCTCCCGCAACTTTGCGACATCGTTTTTAAAGCAGATATTCCTGCACGGCGCGTTTCACGGAGATCCGCACCCCGGAAACGTGCTTGTGGTGAAGGGTGAGGACAATGTCGTGGCGTTCATCGATTTCGGGATGATCGGGCATATTGACCGGGCGACCAGGGACGACCTTGTGGACTTCTTCATCGCACTCTCAGAGAACGATCCAGATACCGTGATCGACGTGCTCGCACACGCAGGCATCATCAACTACGACGAGATCAATCTCCCGCAGTTCAGGTTTGAGATATCGAATATGGTCAACAAATACTACGGAAAATCGCTCCGATATGTGAACACGGGCGTGATGATGCGTGAGATGATCGATATGGTCTTGGAAAACCATGGGACTGTGCCGCCCAGCCTCATACTCCTCTCAAAAGCACTGATGATCGAAGAGGAGGTTTGTTCACAGCTCGATCCTGATTATAACCTCAAGGATCTGGCAAAGCCGTTCATACGGAATCTGGCGCT
>DAOWIV010000208.1 GCA_030640725.1 Methanosarcinales archaeon
AGATATCTGCCGTTGTTTCCGCAACCGGGCTTAATGCAAGAGCATAAAGTGCTTGCATCGCCCTATCATGCATGGTAGGGATACTTAAAGGTCGTTTCTTAGTCGTGCCGGGTTTTGGGATGTAAACCCTTCTCGATGGTTTTGATTTATACTTCTTATCAGATAGTTTGAGAGCAGCTTTCATTTTGGCATTGGGTGTTATCCACTTCTTGCCATCGATTCCCGCTGTTCTCCTGCCCTTATTCCGTGTTACAGTTCTTACTGCCAACAGTTTCGCATAAAACGAATGAGTTAGCAGATACTGTAATCTCTTGACCAGATACCATTTTCCTTGTTTAACTGCTTTTGTAATTCTGGTTTGCAGCCCGTTAACATGTTTTTCAACTATTTCCCAATTGATATCAATCCATTGGAGATTAGTTCTAATGTCTGCAAGTCTCTCGCCTATTAATGGCGTAATTGAACTACTTACATTCACAGGTTTGCCTCCGTGCATACAACAAAACACCATCCGGTAAGTCAGCACCCTTTCGGGATAAGGCAAATTTTGAGCCTCTATACAACTCATTACAAGCCGTCATTCGCTTTTTACCGATTCCTCTACCACCTATGCCTTTGTTACTCCTTACGGAGCTCCTACCCAGCTATTTGGGAGCATATGTGGCTTACCAAGTTCCACACCGCGAATAATTATGAACGCCTTAGAAGCCATCTCTAAGCCGGGAACCATCCGTCCATTCCCTATAATGTGACAGCAGCCATTATAGTCTGATTCCATGCCTTTTGGCCTAAGCGTAACAGCCTAATTTCGCTTATCGTAATTCACGACTCTTTCAATGGTTCAACTTTCGTTTCTTCTTAGCGTCCTTATCCTGGCAGTCGAGTCTGAACGTAGGCTTTCAGACTTTCCACGTTGTCCTGCAAGCTTAACACGCAAACGTTGCCATTCGCGCGTTTCACAGTAGGATTACCCCGAATGGAAAGGGTAGCCGCAATGGCAATTCGCGATGCAGCTTCTTGTCGCACGTTGTCACATCACGCAAGTGTTTGAGCCAGTCTTCGACGACTTATCCGCACGACAATTCGAGACTTATCCGGCATAAAACCCGAGTCATGCTACCTCACGCTTCAGCCGTGTGATCATCATACCCTTTCCCACGCAGGAATTTCCCTCTTCCCTTCTTGCCTGCAATCTCACCATCGTATACGATCTCTCCACGGGACATAACCATCTCAGGAAATATCCCCTCCATTCCCTCAAACGGAGTCCACCCGGCTTTGCTGTGGAGTTCTTCGCCTTTTATCTCCCTGACGTTCCTCGTGTCAACGATAACAAGATCCGCATCGTACCCTTCCGCAATCCTGCCCTTCTTGTTGAGTCCGAAGATCTGCGCAGGCTTCGCAGTCATCGCTTCGATCACTCGCCAGAGTGGGATCAGGTTTTGCTTTGCAGCGTGAAGCATCAGCGGAAGCATCGTCTCGACTCCAGGAACGCCTGCGGGTGCGTCCCAGATGTCAGCCCGCTTCTCCTCTTCGGTATGCGGCGCATGATCGGATGCGATGATGTCGATTGTGCTGTCATTGAGCGCGTTCCAGAGGTGCTGAAGGCACCGTTTCCTGAGCGGCGGGTTCATCTTCCCAAGCGTTCCAAGACGGCCCCAGTCTTTGTGTTGCAGGAAGATATGATGCGGCGCAACCTCGCATGTGAACGGAACTTCTTTTTGCCCGTATTTCATCCGCCTGATCACGCCGACCCCTTCTCTCGTGCTCAGATGGCAGATATGTGTCCGTGCCAGGGTGTCGTCCCGCACCTCCGCACCTCTCCGCTGCCCTGATACCTCCTGTATCTCAAGCACTTGCTCAATCGCTACCGCCTCGCAGATGTTTGGGCGGGCGCGTGAATATATATCAGGGCGGCGTATCCCCTGCAATTCTTCGGTAAAATGGCTGCACAGTTCTCCGTTCTCTGCATGGATGCATGCGATGCCCCCGAGTTCTGCAACTGACTTTAACAACCTTTCGAGATCCGTTTCACCGACTGCGAGTTCTCCGTCCGCCATGAATATCTCTCCAAATGCGGTCACGCCAAGGTTCCACAGTTCCTGCAGGTCACGGGGCTCTGACGAGGGGGCGGCACCGCCGTTGATCCCGAAATCGATGATTGACTTACGTTTTGCAGACGTTAGCTTGAGTTTGAACGATTTTTTATCGAGCGTTGGCGGCACTGTGTTTGGATGGTCGATGACCGTTGTCACCCCTCCGGCAGCGGCGGCACACGAGCCGGTGTACCAGTTCTCCTTGTGCGTAAGCCCGGGATCACGAAAATGGACATGGGCATCGATTATTCCGGGAAGTACCAGTGCTCCGCGGGCATCGATCTTGCTCCCGTCATCCGGGATGTTCTTTCCGATTTTCTCGATCTTCCCGCCCGTTATTGCGATATCAGCGCTCTGGAGTTCACCCTTCCAGAGTATCCGCGCATTTTTGATGATCATATCTGGCATGGGGTTTAACTTCTGCTGTCGTGCCAAAGAATGTATCGGTCGGCTGCCGGATTCGAGTGGTCCGGGGGTATGGATTGCCACAAAACAACATTGGTCTGTTATTCGCTGTTTTATAAGGCAATCCGGGCACCCCTACTGTTAAACGAGGTAGCATTACAGAGAGTACCCGCGCAAACGCCGGTCCGGACGCGAAACGGCGCACCAAAAGGTATAAAAGTGGTTGCATCAGTACACTCTTATGGTGGCAGATATCCGATACCTGCGGCTGTGGTTTAGTGGTATGACATGAGCTTCCCAAGCTTATAACCCGGGTTCGAATCCCGGCAGCCGCATATATACATATACAATGCTGCATGCGTTGTGCTACGTATATTATATACCCCCTACATAAACAGTGGTGATTTGTATGAAAGTAACAAGAATGACAACATTATTACTGGTGCTTACCGCACTGGCGCTGTCACAGTCCGTATCTGCGGCAGTATACGAGGAATATGACTGTTCAATCAAGCCGGACGGTTCATTCAGTCCGGATGGCACTAAGATTGTTTTTTCCGATTTCGATGAAGAAGGAAAGGATAAACTGTTCATCTCGAAGGCAGACGGAACCGGTGCGATCGTGTTGATGCCGGATATACCAAAAAAGGAGTTCACTCCTGACTGGAGCCATGATGGGACAAAGATATTCTTTATATCGTTCAATGCCCAAGGGAATGGGAAGATATACGTGGTGAATGCAGACGGGACCGGTAAACAGGAACTGATGCCGGATGACCCAAAGAAGCAGTGGAGCCCCGATGTCAGCCCGGATGGGACGAAGATCGCTTACGTATCAAGGCAGTCTGGCAGCAAAGAGAAACTCTACATCGCGAACATCGACGGGACCGGTGCAAAGGAACTGATGCCGGATGATTCGGATAAGCAATTCACCCCGGATTTCAGTCCTGACGGAACAAAGATTGCCTACAATTCCTTCAATGTTGACGGCAAGCTTGACAAGATCTTTATCGTGAACGTGGATGGCACAGGCAAGAGAGAACTGATGCCAGACAGCGAAGAGAAACAGTTTACCCCCAGTTTCAGCCCTGATGGGGCGAGGATCGCTTATGTTTCATTTAATGAGGATAAGCTTGAGCGAGTGTACATCGTGAATGTGGATGGAACCGGCAAGCAAAGACTCACCACCGCAACAGAGGGCAGGGAGTATGATCCGCACTGGAGCCCTGACGGAACAAAGATCGTGTACAACGGAAACACCGTGGCGTCGGTGCCACCAGCCAGTGGAACCGGATCAGCCGCTACCGCTACCGCTACCGGGCAATCGGAGACAGATGCTGGCGCAGACACAGGTGCGGGCGATGAAAGCAAGTCCACTCCAGGGTTTGGCTGGATGGTGAGCACGGGCATGGTGCTGCTCGGATACCTGTTTGCAATGCGCGCGGCGTAAGGATACCTGCCATTCTCGATATAGATACCCAAATCCCCAAAAATTACGTAAATGACCCGAATAGATCATTGGAAGTCGGGTGTCCTGTATTTTTTCAGCAGTTGCAGGGCGTCCCAACTTCTGAAATGGCTTGTTCGGGGTATGCGTTTCAGGTCCGTACTCACTGTAGCTTATACGTTCTCGTGCGCCAAATTTCTGCCCCAGAAGAGGGGTCAGCACCAAAACGATGTCCCGCTCGATCTACAATTACATTTAAATACCACAAGGCGTTAATTATTATATAACTACTAACCGGAGGGTGAATCATGAAATCCATAGTCGAAGACGCATTATCTCGGGCGGAAATGCAAGCAGACTCGCCAATATACCTGCAGGATCAGTCAATCGAGACTGATCAGGAACTTGAGAAGATCCTGTCAGAACTCAAAACCAACATCGCGGTCGTGGGATGCGGTGGCGGTGGCTCGAACACCGTCCAGCGGATGATGGAGGACGGCATCAGCGGCGCTGACTTATGTGCCATAAACACCGATGCCCAGCATCTGCTGTACATCAATGCCAGTCAGAAGGTGCTGATCGGGCACAAGACCACGAAAGGACTGGGCGCGGGCAGCATGCCACAGATCGGGGAAGCTTCTGCCGAGGAAAATCTGGACGAGATCCAGAAGATCGTGGATGGCACCGATATGGTGTTCATCACCTGCGGGCTTGGTGGCGGCACAGGCACCGGAGCCGCTCCAGTCGTTGCGAAAGCCGCGCAGGATGCTGGCGCACTCACGATCTCGATTGCGACACTCCCGTTCACAGCAGAGGGTTCGATCAGACGAAGCAATGCCGAAGCAGGGCTTAAACGGCTGATGGAAGTGTCTGACACCGTAATCGTCGTTCCGAACGACCGGCTGATGGAAGTGGTGCCAAGACTCCCTTTGCAGGTCGCCTTTAAGGTCTGTGATGAGGTTCTGATGCGAGCGGTCAAGGGTATTACCGAACTGATCACAAAACCGGGACTGGTCAATCTCGACTTCGCAGACGTGCGAACGATCATGCAGAAGGGCGGCGTTGCGATGATCGGGCTTGGTGAGGCAGAGGGTGAGAACAAAGCGACAGAATCTGTGAAAAAGGCACTCAGAAGTCCGCTTCTTGATGTAGACATCTCTGGCGCAAATTCGGCACTCGTAAACGTTGTTGGCGGATCAGATATGACTGTATCAGATGCAGAGGGCGTTGTTGAAGAAGTTTATCAGCGAATCGATCCGAATGCACGCCTGATCTGGGGGGCGCAGATCGACCCGTCGCTTGAGAACACGGTACGCACCATGCTCGTGGTCACTGGCGTCAAGTCGCCGCAGATCTACGGGAGAGGCGGCTCTACCGGACCAAGTGTCATCAGAAAATACGGCATCGACTTCGTGTGCTGAACAATGTCGCTGACTGATTCGATCAAACTTGGTGAGTATATACGAGTACTCAAACTGGCGAGAAAGCCGAGCAGAGAAGAGTTTATAATGATTGCGAAGGTTGCCGGTGCAGGAATACTGCTGATCGGGTTTATCGGTTTTGTTATATACCTACTATTGACAGAACTGCCTGGAAATATTTTTTGATTGATAGCACTATACGAGACAATTCCACCCTGAAACCCCAACTAAAGCGATGAAACAGCGCGAGAGGGCAGTATCTGCCTCCTTGCAACCTCCAGAGTGTACAGGCGCGTTTTTAAATTTGAGAACTTATTTATTATGGACTTTATATATAAAATCTCCATTTCAGTCCCGACGCACCACCGTCTTCGCAAGATTTATAAGAGATAGGATACTTAAATATATATACGGGGTTACTGAATTGGTTCTTCATCGAATTGATTCTTTACCGGGGGTATCAAATATGACTCTACGACTTGAAAATAAACAAAATAGTCCAACTGCGATGAGGTTAAGCCATCTGGTGATGGCTGCCATCATCCTGCTGCTATCTCCACTGATCCTGACCGCCGCTGCGTCAGACGATTATGGCGAGCAGATCTTTGAGCGGAATCTGAACGATGGCGAAGGTGTCGAGATCGAGCACAGTATAACAATAGAGGTTGTTGACACAACGGAAGATATTGTTGACTCTGCAGAGTTCCGTATATCGAGTCCGCGAGTGTTTGAACGGACGGTTAAGGTATTTGCGGGCGATAAGCCGACCAACTATGAGACTTATAACGGCGCCCGCATATATCTGGATGTAATCTCGGTGCATGACGAG
>DAOWIV010000261.1 GCA_030640725.1 Methanosarcinales archaeon
AACCGATTCTAACCCCGAAGGGCATTTCTTACTCGCAAACTTTTCACAAAAGTTTGATCAAAAACTGCTGACCCCGCCCGGAGGGCAGTTTTTACTCGATTTTTTGTGAAAAAATCGTTTTTCACAAGAACTTAAACCCTCTCGGAAGCTCGCCAACGATTCTCCTGAACGCGGGTGACCAGTTATCCGGATCGAGTCCCTTCTGCGCAAGAAGTGCGCTTGCCCAGCGCTCAAGCCCGACGCCTGAACATCCGCTCCACAGTTCAGACCCGCTCTGTGATTTTACGCCAAATCCAGTCGGATATTTGTCTCCATTCACGCTTACATTCTGGAATTCAAGCCACCCATCCCGATATGGCATAAATGATTCGTAATCGATCGTGCCCACGCTCTTACGCCCCGCCGTCCCGGTTAATCCTTCCTGCGCCATGAACCATGGCGTAACCCATGCCTTTCGCCATGTCAGTTCGAGTATCTCCTCGAATATGTATTTATACCGCTCCTGAATGCGCTCTGACTCCTCGACGACCTGTTCCGGAGTTCCCATCCAGACGATCTCGATGCGGTGGAACTCGTCCACCCGCTCGATGCCGTGGATGCCTCCGCTCTCGTACCGGTGCGACGTTCCTGAGCGGTCGAATACGCGGGCAGGAAACGTGTCATCCGCGATGGTCGTTCCCTGCAAGAAATGCCAGAATGGTGGGCACTGGGCGTAGCATAGCCCCCCAATCGGCTTGTCGATCTTCTGTTCGATCAGATCGAGCGGAACCTCATGTGTGACCTTGTAATAATCAGAGACTTCCTCCCAGAAGTCAGGATCCCTCGTTTTTGGTGGACAAACATAATAAATTTCAGGATAAACGCCTTTCGCGTGTCCCGACCGCTCCCAGACGCTCCACGGAACGAGTTTCGGAAAAATCATCTCCCGATACCCAAGAAACTCAAGAACCTCCTTTACCACGATGCTTTCAAAAGCCCTGAACAGCCGGGTGATCTCAGGACCGTAAATCCACTGCCCGCGGGCTGCTCCGTGCTTGATCCAGCTTTCTTTGAGCAGTTCTGCTGTCGGGTCTTCGGTGCAGAGGACCTGCTTTTGCTCGCTCTCCCAGAGCAGGTTCCAGTGTTCCTCTTTGCCGCCGTACCCCTGCATCGCGATCTTATCCTCGATGAGCGTGATGATCCGGTCAGGTATCCGATTCTGGATCTGCGACTCATTGATCTCCATCTCCACGGTAATCTCCTGACCATCAAACTCGATATTTGAGACATAAGGAATCTTTGTTGATTTAACCGGGTCGTTTGATGGGAATTTCACGACAAAGGACTCGATCTCGATGCCTCTGATGCCTATGCGGTATTTCTTTCCAAGAAGAGCCGCAAGAGGCTTTTTAAACCGGAGAATCGCATCATGCGCCCGCACATATCGATCCGATTCGATCTCGATGTGTATCTTCTGATCTTCGATCCGGAAGTTTAGTATTTTTGCGCCTTTCCCGGCTGGCGCGCCCTTTGTCAGGAATGTCTCGTTTGCTTCGCCTATTAAGGCTGCGATGTCCGCGTCTGCCTGATTTGCGGGCGCGCTGGTGTTGAAGTAGCCGACCAGATGGAAGTACATGGTACTTCACATACATGCTAAGTCTCCATAAATATTGTGTAGCTGCGACCTGCCACCCGCGTCTACGCTGACTTTCTTGCCGCCGCGGCAAGGTTCGCAATCCGCGCTGCAAACGCGCCTGCAACAAACCCTGCATCAATATTGACGACCGCAAGAACCGAGCACGACTGGAGCATCGAGAGAAGCGCAGCCTCTCCCTTGCCGCCCGCGCCGTAGCCCACAGAGACCGGCAGCCCGATCACAGGAACCGGCACGAGCCCTGCAACGACTGTCGGGAGCGTGCCATCCCTTCCTGCGGCAACAATGATCGCATCAACCCCCTTCTCGATCAGGCTGCCAAGATCCGGGAAGAGCCGGTGGATGCCTGCGGCGCCCGCATCATAAATCAGATCTACAACGCAGCCCATCTCCTCTGCCGCAACCCGCGCCTCCTCTGCAACCGGGATGTCAGCGGTGCCCGCGGTGATGATACCGATCCTCCCACCCGTTTTTTTCGGGGGGGCGGTGCTGCGGGCGCAGACAAGCGTTCTGGCACGCTCGTTTAATTCCATGGTTAGGGGGCGGGGGTCGATGCCCGACTTGAGTGCGTCGATCTGGGCGTCGGACACCCGTGTAATTATTACGCGCCCCCCACCTGCAAGACACGCCTGCACGATCCGGACAAGGTCATCAGGACTCTTCCCCTCTGCAAGGATCGCTTCCGGCACGCCGGTTCGCTCTGCCCGCTGATCATCGATCCTTGCGACGCGGGAGATTTCCTTGAAACGAAGGAGCCGGATCTGTTGCTCCGCATCATCGATCGTGATCTCGTTTTCTTTGATTTGGGTGAGGATGGATGTGATGGATGCGTTGGATACGTCGGGCGTGGTGGATGTGGTTGGCATGGTGATCAGGTTCCTTCAGTTAAGCTCGACATCAATTGGATTTCGTGGATTTTCATGGACATATCTTTCATGGATGGATCTCCCGGGTATAAGGATTTTCGCGGACGGGTCACAAACGACCGGGTTACCTACATAAAGCTCATCGAGATGAAGGTCATATACACCATAATAAACAGCAGACCGACTCTCCGGTCAAAGATTCCCCGGTACCGCATAAAGATCACCATCGCCATCGCCAGAAAAACCATCAGAACGACATTATTCACAATCACCTCACCATCGGTCAGCGGGATGGTGTGTATCGCAGCACCGACCCCAAGAGCGAGCAAAATGTTTGCGATGTTGCTTCCGATGACATTCCCAAGGACCATCATGCCACGATTTTTCCGGGCGGCGGCAATCGAGACCGCAAGCTCGGGAAGCGAGGTGCCAAGCGCCACCAGCGTAAGTCCGATGACGGTGGCAGAGATTCCAAGTTCGGATGCAAGACCGACCGCGGAACCCACCAGAAACTTACATGAAACAAGCACGCCGCCAGCCCCGACAACGATCATGAACACAGACTCAGTGAGCGCTTTTTTGTTGCTGCGAACATGATCCGCGGCAATGGTACGCGCTGACTGGTGCCTGCGATATCCGTCCCAGAGATACCATCCGTACACCAGCAGCAGCAAAACCCCTTCGATGCGCGTGATCTTGCTGTTGTACAGGAAACAGCATGTTGCGGCAACAAGTATCAGGACATGGATCTTTGCGTCATGGTGAATCCCCTGACCAACGACGATAGGACGGATCAGGCATGACGCGCCAAGTATCAGCGCGATGTTGGTGATGTTTGACCCGATGATGTTTCCGAATGCAAGACCTGCGTTACCAGTCATGCTTGAGTATGCAGAGACCGCGATCTCCGGAAGCGAAGTGCCGATCGATACGATGGTCAGCCCGATCATGAACTCCGAGACTCCGATGATTCTTGAGAGCCTTGATGCGCCATCTGTGAACCAGTTGCTTGAGTACGACAGGAAGATGGCGGCGGTCAGGATGACTGCGAGTTCCGTCAGCATGAAGATGGATTGGTTTAATAGTACATAATCGTTATAACCTAATCATGATGACCCATCAACCGGAGGAAAACAACATTGGTTAGAAAAACAGCCAGAAAAGCGGATCGCTGGAAATCGAAGATATGGTACCAGATCGTCGCCCCCGAGATGTTTGGCAGGGCGGTTATAGCCGAAACGTTTGCAGATGCGCCGGAAAAATTGATCGGACGGACGATTGAAGTTACTGTTGCTGAGCTAACGAACGATTTCTCGAAACAAAACAACAAGCTGAAATTCAAGGTCAGCGATGTAAGCGGGACTACGGCAAATACCGTATTTCTGGGACATCGACTGGCAAATGACTACATTGCATCGCTGATCAAACGCCAGACCTCACGCATCAATGCCAATTTCGAGGTGCGCACCAGGGACGGGTATCGAATGGTTATAAAACCAACCTGTTTCACGACACATCGTGCAAAAACAAGCCAGATCGAAGCGATACGTGAGAAAGCAGAGGAACTCGTCCAGGATCGCGCAAGAAAACTTGATTTTGAAAAGTTAATCGAAGAAACTGTGCAGGGAAAACTTTCAGCGAAGATTTACCGCAGCGTTAAGAATATATATCCGCTACGCAGGGTGGAAATTCTGAAAACAGAAGTCATACTCCCCACCGCACGGCAGTAAAGGTGTGGCAGAAAGCCAGCCGGCTTTTTTCGCATCACGACAACCATGGAATCGTTAGATCATTAAATCATGCATCTCACAGCCCCTGACGAACGTATCCTTGCAGGCGAGCAGGGCTATGTGATGCAAAAGGCGATGGAGATACTCGCCGCACTTGGCGATATCTATGACGCGGATCGTTTGATACCTGTAAAAAGCACCCAGATTGCCGGAGTGTCCTATAAAACCATCGGCGATGCCGGACTTGAATGGATATCTGACCTATCCGGCGTGGTGCGTGTCCCTTCGATACTGAATCCCGCGGGGATCGACCGTCTGCGGTGGAGGGAACTTGGGGTCTCTGAGGAGTTTGCTGCAAAACAGGAGCAGATCATCGACGCTTATGAAAAATTAGGCATTATTACCGAGTGTACCTGCACTCCATATCACTTACGCGACGATATTGCAGAGACCGGCGATCATCTTGCATGGAGCGAGTCATCTGCGGTTTCTTATGCAAATTCCGTCATCGGAGCGCGGACAAACCGGGAAGGCGGACCTTCCGCACTTGCTGCAGCATTGATCGGGAAAACACCGAACTATGGATACCACCTGGATGAAAATCGCATCCCTTCTCTTGCGATTCGTGTCGAAGGCGAACTGAGCGGCACCGATTATGGCGCGCTCGGCTACATCGCTGGCGGAATCGCTGGCGCGAAGGTTTCGGTCTTCTCGCTTGAATCGGTGCCGACAGACGACGAACGAAAAGCGCTCGGTGCGGCGATGGCAGCCTCAGGCGCTGTTGCGCTTTACTACATCGAGGGTTTGCCGCCGCACCCTCCCGGAGGTGAACGCGGGCATAGGTATGTGTATGAGCGTGACATCGCGGAGCGTATCACAATCGAGCATAGCGAGATTGCAGGCGTGTACGGGATGTGCCGGTGTGATCCTGACATCATCGCGCTCGGCTGCCCGCACTGCTCGGCGGAGGAGCTTGCTGAACTGCGCGATCTGCTTGCAGGTAAGACTGTGACAAAGGAGTTCTGGATCTGCACGTCCAGAGCACTGCGAAACAGGCATCCTGACATCGTAGCCGGGATCGAATCAAGCGGCGCAAAGGTGATATGCGACACCTGCATGGTGGTCTCGCCGGTGTGCGCACGGTACGATTGCATGATGGTCGCCTCTGGCAAGGCACTTGCTTATGTGCCGCAGATGTGCGGAACCGACGCCGTACTCGGGCGCATCGAAGATTGCGTCAGGGCAGCCGTGGGTGATGCTGGGTAAATGGTGTGTGATGGGGATGGGTGGGCTGGTTGCGGGATCAGAGGCACATACACATATTGCAGGATCATCAGGTTTTTAGACATCGCACCGAAATATCCCTGATAGAGGATGAATGCAAACATTTACGAGATATTCAACTCCGTTCAGGGAGAAGGGATCTATGCCGGCACAAGACAGGTCTTTGTCAGGTTCTGCGGCTGCCAGCTGCGGTGCGAATACTGCGATACCAAAGATGCGCGCCACCCGGCTGACGAGTGCAGGATTAATGAACGTCGTATCGACAATCCCCTGGATGTCAGTGTTGTAATCAACGCTATCAATGACCTGTGGACACCTTCCACGAGACACATCAGTTTAACCGGTGGAGAGCCGCTGTTGCACCATGGTTTCATCAAAGAGCTTGCAAGCAACATCTCCGTGCCGATATACCTGGAGACGAACGCCGGTTTTCCGAAATACGCAAGAAACGTGGCAGACGTGGTCGATATCGCTGCGTGCGATATTAAGCTCCCTGAACATCGGTCGACAGACAACTATGACCACCTTCTGCACGCTGAATTAGAGACGATTGAGATATTCCATTCGATGGATGTTGAAACCTTTGTTAAGATCGTTGTACTCATGGAAACTACAGAAGAAAGCATTAAAAGTGCTGTTTCTGGTATCGAGTCTATCGATGAGTCCATCCCATTGATTTTACAGCCGGTAACGCCTACGAATATCGATATTCGGAAGTTGCTTGGTTTGATGGATTTTGCGGGTGCGCATCTCTCTGACGTCCGCATGATCCCACAGATACATCGGATGATCCGGATTCCGTGAGTGGCGAGTGTCGCTAACCGGATGATCGACAAGAAACACCCGACTTTTCAGATAGTGTCTCCTTTCGGGATCGCAGATCACTTGATCACTCAAGCGTGATTGCGCCCCGCGGATTTGGAGCCGGCGGGATGATCGGCGGCGACTCAAGCGAATGGAATGTCACGACGGTGCTGGCATTAAGGCGTGTGCCGTTCTCTGGCGTGTGATATGCCCGGACCGTGATCGTGCCGGGCGCGTCCGAACATAGCCAGATGATAGCGTTTCCGCCGTTTTCTGTTGTCTCATTGAACACGCGTGAGGTATTGGAATGAGTGTCGTTGTATAGCGTACCTGATGTAGCGCTGAACTCCACGAGAGCACCCCACGCCACCGGTTTTTCGGTTTCGTTTTCGGTATAGCCAAGGTGCGCTGTCAGTTTGTATGCATACTCCTGTATGGTATCTGGTTTTGTACCGGGTCGGTTCGGATCTACGATATACAACGGGATTGGGGCAAGGAGTGTGAGATTCGTTGCGGATTCCGTAATTATTTCTGGCGTCGCATTGCCCCCGACTGTCACCGTGGTTTCAGGAATGGTCTCGTTGACCCTTGTGCCATTTGAATCGTCGTATGTGATGCTTGATGGTGCGATGATCACAGGGATTGAATTTGCACTCTCGTTATCGATCGTCAGTTGATATGTCACTCTCCAGTATTTCCCGACCGTTATCATGTATGGAACCGGTCGGTTTCCAACATCCCACGAAAGTATTGTGCGGTTTTCGATGGATGTTATATTCGGGTTCGACGGGTCTTCGTGCTCGTATTTTTCTGTCGTGCGATTGTAGTATGTAACATTCGCGCTGTCGCTGATGTATGTGATATTCACAAATGATCCTTCGATGGTGGTGTTGCTCCCGATGTATATATTGATCTGTGGCTCAGGCGCGGTGTAGTTCCCGAGTTCGCCTGCGATACCGACAAAG
>DAOWIV010000281.1 GCA_030640725.1 Methanosarcinales archaeon
CCACATCGGCGATCATGTCCCACTTTTCGCGGGTAAGAACAACTCGCAGGCGGGAATCGTCATCTGATTTCACCGCTCGGATATTCTTATCCAATGCATCCTTCTGCCAGGACGTATGCTCGCTGATCTGCACTTTGCCAGACACTGATTTCGCAATCGATACCTGAAAATGGTGCTCAGATACAGCCGAATCAAAGCCGAAACCTCTAACCGTGCTTTTTGTTGTTCCCATCACTGCTCAACCTCGTCGTTGTTGATATCTTTCTTCTCATCCGCGGCAAAGTCCGTCAATTTCTGACCGGTGGGGAACCAGAGAGAACGCGCCTCTACGTTGACCTGCCCCTCGTTATAGACATCTCGCATGGCGTTAATCAAACCCTCAATCTTACCAACGTCCAGACGCATCTTCCCATCAACCTCCAGTTCAATCCATGTATTATCACCAGCAATGGTGATACTGGGACCGAGTATCTCTCCTTCATACTTTTTCAAGCATTCAATGAGCTCAAAAGACTCTTTTGTGGTTGTCTGCTTGTGTTTATGCTTCCAGGTCGCTGGACTGCTGGGATTAAGGGTAAATTCCCCATTGCCGTTGCCCTTGCCCCAAGTGATATTGACCTTTAGCTGTTCAGAAGAGCTACCATTACTCTCCGCAATCGCAAGTACCATCTTCGTTCCTTTTGGAACTGTGAATGGATTCTCATATACCGCACCGCTGGTCCGCGGGTTTGATCCGTCTGTCGTATACCTGATAACTGTATCGAGTGGTGCAGACCTGAGTTCAACACTCTTTTCAGTGTCATTTCCATACACGCGTTTCTTCAAGGTGAGCTTGTTTTTCCATGCCACCGGTTCTCCAGTCTCATGTTGTCCGGATGGATCCATGCACAGGAATGATACATTCATCTCAGAGGTCTTGAACGCGTGGAGATCTTCAACCCGGGCAGACCCTGGCGTCGCTTCAGACCCAACGTCATAATATACCGCACCCCCGTGCACTGGCGTGATCTTCAGCGTCACCTCCCCGGTATCGTCATCGCGACGCAGTTCCTGGATGCGCACATCCGTCGTCGGCTCAGGGAATGGACCCTTATCCGCATATTTACCATTAACACGCCACTGGTCTTTGCTCACCATCGCGTCATATAGTGAGTCAAGTGCGCTTGGGTGATGCCACTGCCATGCCGTGTTAATCGCGGCCCGGCTCTTCACCTCAGACCACAGCATCACCTGTCGGGTAAACAGCCTCTGCTCGCATTTTTTCCTGAATGTATCGCTGGATACATCCTCGGTGAACTTCTGTTTGCCTTTCAGTGCCTCTCTAACCTGCTCTTCACCGCGGTACTCATTGTTGTTGAAAACCATCATGAAATCGGCGGTGTGCAGCTCGTCTCCATGTGGATATGTCAGCGTCGTGAACGTCTCCCTTGCTGCACTGAGTAATCTAAACGTGATTTTATCTTGGAGGTCCCGGGCAATCGTCTGCTGTGGGTCGTCCGGGCGCACGTCCTCACTATCCATCTCATCCAGAATGGACTGAATCGCCTTGTAGTCCTTCCCCACATCGAGCAGCGAATCCAATGTGTCTCGCTCTCCTGATAGGAAGAGCACACGGTTCTTATAGTCGAGATCCTCGTAAAACACACGGAGGTCAGTGTGCAGACCCTCGGCACACGGTTCATATAGGATCAGTTTTACCTTGTCATACACCACCGGGATCTCGTCCACTGCCGGCAGTACCATAACGTCCTGATAGCAGTCTTTTCGCTCAGGAATGAAAATCTCAGCCAAAAATGACTTCAACTCTTTTAATGACGCTTCCCTACCATACGCCTCTGCTGTTGACCGCAATTTTGCCACCAGATTCTGGTTTTTCTTGAAGTAGAGCCGCCCATCCCGCCCCTTGTGAAGATACCAGCACGACTGTGTTTCGAGCTTCTCAAGCATTGCGGGCAACGCGGTGATATCCCTATCTGGCGCACAGATATCTGCCATAACCTCAGTCGGAGTGAGTCCCAGTACCGCATTTTGAATATTGGCGAGTGATGCGACCAGCAGCAATTTGCATACGTCCTGTGCATCACTACCCTGCCGCTCGTGGTCCAGCATCTCGGCAACCGCCGACCCTTTTGATGCAATATCGTGGCTGATTGCGTTTTCGATGTTCGGGTTGATTCTGGTAATCTCAGCCAGAGTCTCGCTATCGTTCAGGTCGATGTCATGCGGATGGATCAAATACCGTGAATTAGCTGACCCACTCTCCTTGAAGATATTTGAGACCACAAGCCGCATAAATCGGATCAGCCCTCTGGTCTGCTGGAATCCCGGGTTCTCCCTGAACCGTGCATACAGATCTTTAATCGCCGGATGGAACGGATACGATTCCCGTATCTGCCGGATGAACTTGTCAGGCGATACCTGCGTAATATCCATCTGACCCGCTTCTTTTATCGCCTTGGCGTATCCCTCCGCAATGCTCAGGACCTCCTCGTCATCCGGGATCTGCTCAAAGAGTCGCTTTTTGAGAATATAGTATACTTCATCCGTGTTGAGTCCCACTGGTTCCAGATTAAGGGCTACTCGCCCAACCTCGTTCTCAAAATTTGTCAGGGCTGAATGAATCCCTTCGGTTCCACTCTCGTACGTTGCCTTCAGGTCAGAGATGACAATGCAGACATTCGAAAGTTCTTCTTTCCCCACCGCCACCATCAGGTTGGACACAGCAGTTACCGTTACCACCGATAGATCGCTGTTCCCGACTTTATGAGAACGGGCGTTCTCAAGATAAGGAGGCAGTTCGTCCAGAAGGATTAGCAATGGTTCGCCCTTGAGCAGGTTCACCCATTCACTCATCCCTGGTGCCTGTAATGGTGAGTAACAATCCTTAAAAGCGTCCTTTTTTCCAAGCTGCTCAGCAAGTGACCCCCATATCCCGAATCGCGGATTTTCACGCCCGGTAAACGCAACAACATTGATAGTGCCAAGCACTTCGTCATTGTAGTCCTCACCCATCACTTCTTTCCGTAGTTCAGGATAACGTGCAAGAAGACCCAGAGCAATCATACAATGTGTCTTACCGCCACCCATTGCCTGCGTGAGTTTAATAACGCCTGAAGCAGAATTTCCCGCAAAACGACGAAAAGCCTCTCGAAACAGGCTTTTCATCCCGTCTGTCAGGTAATTCTCGTCAAAAAACTCACGCGGCTTGATATTATCCTCTATCAGGTTCGTGAGATCTAAAACTTCATCACGGCGACCCCGTTAAAATGCGCTTTGCCGTGGTGCGCATAGCTGGTTAAGTGTTTTCACGATTGATACCCCCAAATCAAATACATGATTTATATATTGGATCTCACTGCCACCCCATGGCTGTTTAACATGCGAGACCCACGTTTCATTTTGTTGTCTGCACTATTAAAAGTTATTTGTGCACCATCATAGAATTAATCCAAAATTATAAATTTTTGATTTTGAAACATCTCCTCCCTGCAAGGGCGCCTTATGACAACGCGGTCTCGCTCGGGCAGGTGGTGGTCGCGGGCGTTGCAGGGGTTTGATGCGGCAAATGCGTTGCCATTTCCCGATGCTGGTTTCAAGACATGCCGCACCGGGTTCTGTCCATCACTCCACCCGTATTGTCTCGAGATTCTTTGGAACCTGCGTTTTGATGTGGTACTTATTGTAAATCGAACTTGCGAGGCTCATACAGTTTCTTTCATCGCCGTGACCCGTCATCACCAGTTCGGGTTTCGGGCGCATGTTCCCTATGTACTTCATCAATTGCTCCCGGTCAGAATGCCCTGAGAATCCATCTACCGTACACACCTCAAGATTGATTTTGAGTAGCTCGGACTTGCCCCGCCGTGTTATCGGGATTTCTGTCCGCCCCTTCTGGATTCGCTGCCCAAGCGTTCCCTCTGCCTGGTAACCGACAAAAACCAGTGTGTTTTTCTCGTCAGATGCAAATGCGCTGAGATACTCCAGAATCGGACCGCCATTCATCATCCCTGAGGTTGAAACTATGACAGCGGGATCAAGATCGCTCAAAAGCGCCTCTCGCATCTTCTGCGAATCGACCTTGGCAAAACGATCCGAAAGAAACGGATTCATCCCCCGATGAAAGATCAATTTCCGCAGATCGCTATTCAGGTACTCAGGATACGCCGTATGGATCGCTGTCGCCTCCCAGATCATGCCATCAAGATAGATCTGTGCCCTCTCGATGCGCTTCTTCCGCATTCCCTCTTCAAGAACCAGCATCACATCCTGACTGCGCCCAACAGCGAACGCAGGAATCAGCACCTTGCCCCCGCGCTTGATCGTTTTATTCACAATCTGCGAAATATGCTTCTCTGCTTCAATTCTCGGGGGCTGGAAATCATTCGGACCACCATAAGTCGCTTCCGTGATCACGGTTTCAGCTCTCGGAAAATTATTAACGGCACTATCGAATAACCTGGTCTTTTCGTACTTGTAATCGCCAGTGAATACCACATTATGCCGTCCGTCGCCGATATGGAAATGAGCAACCGCGGACCCAAGAATGTGTCCGGCATTATGGAACGTCAGTTTCATGTCGGGTGCGATATCGGTAACGTTCCCGTAATCGAGAACGAGTGTGTGTTTGAGCGCTTCCCTGATGTGATCCGACGCATAAGGAATCGGTCTACCTTCTTTATTTGCAACATCGATATAATCAACCTGCAAAAGTGCCATCAGGTCCCGGGTGGGCGGGGTGGTGTACACAGGACCTGTATACCCGTATTTGAACAGCAGCGGCACAAGCCCGCAGTGATCAAGGTGTGCGTGTGTCAAAACCACACCATCGAGGTGTGCGATTGGGGAGACCTCTGGAACATACAGGTATGGCGTTCCATTCTCGGCAGACCCAACATTGATGCCGCAATCGATCAGTACCCTTGTCTCAGGAGTCGATAGCAAGAAACAGCTCCGCCCAACCTCCCTACAACCACCGAGCGCAGTCATGCGTATCCACTGGTCGTGAGATGTGGTGCTGCGGTGTATCTTCTTCCCGAGATCACGCAGGAACTGTTTGCGCTCGCCAAGACTCTCACGCATCAACCGCCTGACATTCTTTATGGTCGATGACTTGATCGGCGGGGTGCGCACAACAGTCGGAGTCCACCCGGTATTTTTCGTGATCTCGCGAAGCATGGTCCCATGTTGTCCGATCACGAGCCCCGGCTTCTCAGCCTCGATGACCACCTCGCCGGTGTCGGCATTGAAGTGGTGGTCCGTAATTCCGGCATCCTTGGGCACGGTCTGTTCGATTGTAGCGAATGCCTCCTCCGGTGGACTCAGCACGCTATGATCCGGGCGTATAACAATCCGCTTGCGCACATCCTTTGCGATCGACCGCACGATATCGCCGTTATCCGCCAGACGCTTTGGCTCTTTTGTATATATGACCAGTTCAGGACCCTCGAAATCGATGTCAGAGATCGTTACACCGGTAGGCAGTTTCTTCCGAATCTGCTGCCGCAGATCAGATAATACATCAGTCATAACCATAGTAAAAACAGATTAAATCAATCAATTCAGCAGCTTCAGTTCTTTGATCTTCTTTTCGATCTCATCCTGACTCATCTGAATATATTGCCCCTCGGTGATGATCGTCACGGCAATCCCGTCCCCGGATGCTGCATCTCGTTTCATGACGTTGTGTAGCGCACGTATGGCGAGAGCGGCACCCTCTGTGGTGGTAATGTCATCTCTGTACTGGTCTTCGAGTATGCCATACGCAATCGGCGATCCTGACCCCGTGGAGACTGCTCCTCGCTCCTCGAGCTTTCCTCCGAGAGCATCCAGTGAGTAGATATGCGGACCGTTCTTATCGACGCCCCCGATCAGAAGCTGGACATAGAGCGGCATCATCCGATTCGCTGACAGCACAGTAGCCATTAGGTTTGTCATCGCCCTGACAGACATCGGCTCATGTGTACGCATCTGATACAGGTTCGACTCCACGCTGATGCTGCGTACAAGCCGCTGTGCGTCACCAACAGAACCTGCCGTCGTCATACCAATGGTGTCGCCGACCTGATACACTTTCTGCGCATCCTTACTTGCGATGAAGTAGCCCATCGTCGCCCTTCGCTCGCTCGCAAGAACGACACCATCCTTGCACACCAATCCAATTGTGGTCGTGCCCTTTAGTGTGTTATCTTCCATTCAAGCACCTTCACTAATGAGAAAATGAGTTTCCCAACAAACGATTGTGAGTTCCTCAACAAACAATGCAGTTGTAGGACATATAAGGCTTTCTATTAAGCAGGCTATCGCGCCACCCAGGTTTGTGCGGAAGATCGCGATACTACCTGGAGATGCGCGTGTCAAAACATATATGCGACTCGCCGCCGACCATAATCATCAAAACCATGTCAACCATACTGATTGCAGGAACGCATAGCGGCGTTGGCAAAACAACCGTTACAATGGCGCTATTGGCTGCGTTTACACAGAGATGCACGGTTGCGCCGTTCAAGATCGGACCGGATTACATTGATCCGAGCCACCACACCGCGATATGCGGGCGCCCGTCCAGAAACCTGGACCCGTTCATGATGGGCGAGGATGGCGTCCGACAGACGTTTGCGTCAGCGTCCGCCGGCGCAGATATCTGCGTGATCGAGGGCGCGATGGGGCTATATGATGGGATGGGTGACACCGATACTGCTTCCGCGGCACATGTCGCACGGGTGCTCGATGTCCCGGTGATCCTTGTTGTCGATGTCAAGGGCATGTCCAGAAGTACTGCCGCACTCATAAAAGGCTACTGCGATTTTGATCCGCGGATCAACGTCGCAGGCGTGATCCTGAACCAGGTGGGAAGCCCGAGACACGGCGAAATGATCAGAACCGCGATCAGGCAGGAACTATCAGTCCCTGTGCTCGGGGAGATACCGAAATCATCGCATATAGAACTTCCGTCGAGACATCTTGGACTGTACATGGCTCACGAGGGGTATCGCATGGATTATGTGCCGCAGCTACGAGAGCTTGCAGAGAATTGTATGGATCTCCCTGCGATCAGGGATATTGCAGAGCAGAGCAGAGAACGAGAGGCAGTGGTTGGCAAGAAGCCTGTGAAACATGATGTCACGATCGGAATCGCCCGAGATCCTGCTTTCTGCTTCTATTACGCTGATTTGATCGATTCGCTGAAACGCCACGCAGATATTGTATTCTTTAGTCCGCTCACAGACGACCTTCCTGATGTGGATGGGCTATATTTTGGGGGCGGATATCCTGAGTTGTACGCAAAGGAACTCTCATCGCAGAGCAGGATCAGAAAGCAGATCCGGGACGTGGCGGCAAGCGGAATGCCAATCTATGGCGAGTGTGGGGGCATGATTTATCTCTGCGAGTCACTGGTTGATCAGGAAGAGGTATCATATCCGATGGCAGGCGTGCTTCCGGGAGAAACTGAGATGACCAGCCGGCTGCAGGCGCTCGGATACACTGATGCAAGCGTATCTGATAACCCGGTCGTGCGTGCAGGCAGGATTCGCTGGCACGAGTTTCATTATTCAGTGACCAGGTGCGCTCTTGACGCCAGATTCGCGTACCGGATGAACCGTGGCAAGGGCATCAGGGACGGGATGGACGGGGTGATCGAGTATGCCACGCTCGGGAGTTATATGCATGCGCCGCCAAGTTTTGATGTGACCCGGTTTGTTGAGTCGTGCAGGTAGATGTAGGTGCAGTTGGCGTGATCTGTGTGGCTCGTGTGTTTGATATTGACGTTAGACGCCCATCGAATACCAGGATTGTGATTCCAAAATATCAGAAATCCGGGGGGGCTTACAGCAAGGCGCATAGCAACCTATATATACCCTCTCTGCTGCTATTTTATGTACCGAAGATTCGAGTTAGACACCGATGACGGATTTAATCCAGAAGGAGATATAAAATGGCACAAATGTATGTTACCTACGAGGTTCCGGACGACCTGCGTGAAAAAGCGTTGGAATCGCTGGAACTCGCAAGAGATACGGGAAAGATCAAGAAAGGAACGAATGAAGCAACAAAATCAGTCGAACGTGGGGTAGCCCAGATGGTATTGATTGGCGAGGATGTTAACCCGCCAGAGATCGTGGCACACCTGCCCATGCTCTGCGACGAGAAGAAGATCCCGTACGTGTATATAAAAAACCAGGATGAACTCGGGGCTGCATGTGGTTTTGGGGTCGGCTGCGCCGCTGTTGCAATCATCAATGCAGGAAAAGGCAAGAGTCTGATCGAGGAACTCGCAGGCAAGATCGCATCGTTGAGGTGATGTTGTGGCAGAAGATATGGGCGATGGGGGATATCCTGCCGAAGTGGTTGAGGTCGTTGGAACGACAGGCATGCACGGAGAGGCGACCCAGATCAACTGCAGGGTGCTCGACGGACGGGACAAGGGCAGAGTCATCGCCAGGAACTGCATAGGTCCTGTACAGGTCGGGGATATCCTGATACTGATCGAAACGTCGAGAGAAGCCAAAAAATTGACAACTGGTAGGTGAGGCGATTGGAGCAAATGACCTGTTCGTTCTGCGGAAACGCCATAGAACCCGGCACCGGTAAGATGTTTATTAAAAGGGATGGCACAGTCTATTATTTCTGTAAATCCAAGTGCCAGAACAACTTCAAGCTCAAAAGAGTCCCGAGGAAGACTGAGTGGGTAAGGAAGTGAAAAACATCCGGGTGTTTGGTTCGCATTCAAAGACCGGGTCGAGAGAGATTAAATGGAACAGACATACGTAATGATCAAGCCAGACGGAGTGCAGCGTGGGTTGATCGGCGATATCGTATCCAGAATCGAGCAAAAAGGTCTCAGGATCGTTGCGATGCAGATGCGCATGATCGCTGACGATGTTGCGCGCAGGCATTATGCGGAACACGTCGAAAAGGACTTTTTCAAATTCCTGATCGATTTTGTCACCTCGTCCCCGGTCGTCTGCATGGTCGTGGAAGGAGAAAACGCAGTCGCAGCGATGCGCATGATGAGCGGCGCAACCAACCCGATGGACGCTTCTGTTGGCACTATCAGGGGTGATTTCGGTCTGGATGTCGGCAGGAACATCATCCACACCGCAGATTCACTCGAATCGGCAGAACGTGAGATTGCAATACATTTCACCGGCGGAGAGATGATCAAATACACGCGGGCAGAGGAAATGTGGGTGTATGAGTAAATATACCCGATGACCGGGCTGTCCACCCAAAAACCGCATCAGGATGAAGATCGCAATCACAGGCAAAGGCGGCGTTGGAAAGACCACGCTTGCAGGCACGCTTGCCAGGATATTTGCAAAAGACGGCTTTTCGGTTCTTGCAATCGATGCCGACCCTGACATGAACCTAGCGTCAGCAATCGGCATCAAAAACCCGCCCGCCCCGCTCACAGAACACAAGAAACTGATCGAGGAGCGGGCAGGCACCGGCGTGGGCGGCATCTTCAAACTGAATCCGAAGGTGGACGATATCGTCGGGCGGTTCGGCGCAACCGAGCAGGGCATCTCCATGATCACGATGGGCACCGTCGATAGGGGCGGATCCGGGTGTATGTGTCCTGCATCCTCGCTTTTGCGCGCGTTGATGCGCCACGTCCTGCTGCGGGAGCAAAGTGTCGTGATCCTTGATATGGAGGCTGGTATCGAGCATCTCGGACGTGGAACTGCCCGCGGGGTCGATCTGATGATCGTAGTGGTCGAACCCGGGGCAAGATCGATCGAGACAGCGACGCGGATCCAAAAATTGAGCAAAGAGATCGGAATCGAGAGATTGTGTGCCGTGATCAACAAAGCGAGCGATCGCAACCGCGATGCGATCCGTGCGCATCTGGACCGGCTCGGGATTGATGTGATCGGGGAGATTCCATATAGCGATGCCCTGATACAGGCGGACATGGCTGGACATGCGCCGTTTGATGCTGGTGGCGATGTGGTTCTCGCGATTGAGCGGATAAGGGATGCGATCATGGCGCCGGTGCTTGTCCGGCAGAAGTGATTCTGTGGGCGGATTCCGGGCGTGAGCGCAAAGTGGGCGTAAGTTTTACGGGTGTTTTGATGGAGAGTTTTTCTGAATGCCTGTAACCCTCGTGTGTGCGGGGGTGGGGGCTTTCGGAAGGGGGGGCGGTTCGTGGTTGGGGTTTGGGGGTTTTGAGCGAATATTTTTAAGCATGGGGACCTGACTTGATTTTGGTGATGGTTATGCGAATGAAAGCGATATACAAGGACGAGGTTTTGAAGCCACTTACGAAGCCGGATTTGAGAGAAGGGGAGGAAGTTGAAATAAGTATAGTGCCCATGTCTTTATCTAAGTGTCGATCATCGGTTTTAGTCTGCTCTGCGTAGCCAAAAAGTAGCACCATTTAAGATATTGCTCAGCAAACATAGCAGGGTCTTCGATGCTCCGGGATATTGCTGATATGAATCGCATCAGAACCCAGTGTGCATAGATGTGTCACAAATCCGACACGTTTAAAATGAAAGCACTGCCATAAATAAACGGGTGAATCGATTGAAGGCAGTTATTCTTGCAGCCGGCGAAGGAATGCGGTGCAGACCACTGACGCTCACACGATCGAAGGTGATGCTCCGGATCGCAAACAAACCGATGATTGAGTATGTGGTGCGGGCACTCTCAGAGAGCGACATCACAGACATTCTCATGGTCGTGGGATATGCAAAAGAGCGCATCATGAATTATTTCGGAAACGGAAATGATTTCGATGTGCATATCGAATATGTGGAGCAGAAACAGCAGCTTGGCACAGCACACGCGATAAAACAGGCGAAGGATTCTGTTGGAGACGAGTTTCTCGTGTTAAACGGAGATAATCTTGTCAGCGCAGATACAATTGCGGATATCACGAAGAGACACACCAAAGGCACGTCGATCCTGACAACGTCCAGGATGGACACATCCGGGTATGCGCTGGTGATTGAGAGTGATGGGGTGGTCCGGGAAATTGTTGAGGGGCTGACACTGAAGAATGTCCGCAATACTAAAACAGGCATATATGTCTCCAATCGGACGATCTTTGATGCGATCGAGGAGGTTCTGCAGTCCGATGCCAGCAAATCCGAGATCACAGGCTCAATACAGCGGATGATTGAGGGTGAGGGCGTGGTCAAGAAGATTGTTGAGGGACAGATGCTGAAGAACGTCCACAATATCAACACAGGCATCTACATCTTTGATCGGACGATCTTTGATGCGATTGAGGAGACTCTGCAGGCTGATGCCAGTGATGTCAGCGAATTCGGGATCACCGACTCGATACAGCGGATGATCGATGCAGGCTACGAGGTGCATGCGCACCGGACAGACCACACGTGGACCGATGTGATCCATTCATGGGACCTGCTTGGCGTGAATGCGATGATCCTTGAGGGCGTGCCTGATTCGGTGCACGGACCAGACAGCAAAGTCTATGACCGCGTGGTTCTTGGCAGGGATTCAGTGATCGGCGAGAACTCCCATA
>DAOWIV010000246.1 GCA_030640725.1 Methanosarcinales archaeon
GCCTCGCATTCCGCACTCGATACGTGCGATGGCGCGGTCGATGAGGGTTTCAGGACATTCCTGGTCTGTCAGGCTGGACGCGAGAAGACGTATACCGAGTATTTCAGGGCAGAGCGGGATTCCAGTGGGAACCTGCTCAGAGGTATCGTGGATGATTTTGCGGTTTATCCGCGGTTTGAGGAGATCCTGAAGCCGGATAATCAACAGCGCCTGCGCGATGACAACATCCTCTTCGTTCCGAACCGGTCATTCACATCCTACTGTGAAATCGGCGCAATCGAGGACGATTTTGCGGTTCCGATGCTTGGCAGCCGCAATCTGCTCAGGAGCGAGGAGCGGGGCGGCGATGAAGATTATTACTGGATTTTAGAGAAGGCTGGGCTGCCATATCCTGAGAGAATCGATGATCCTGAGGATATCGATGAACTGGTCATGGTAAAGCTGCCTCATGCGGTGAAGAAGCTCGAACGCGGCTTTTTCACGGCGTCTGATTACACGGAGTACCAGGCGAAGTCTGAGTCGCTGATCAGGCAGGGCGTTATCACAGAAGATGCACTCAGCAGTGCACGTATCGAGCGCTACGTGATCGGTCCGGTCTTCAATCTCGATTTCTTTTATTCACCAATCGAGGATACGATGAGTCCGATCGAACTCCTCGGAATCGACTGGCGGTTTGAGACAAGCCTTGATGGGCATGTGCGCCTGCCTGCGCCGCAGCAGATGACGCTTGTTGAAGGGCAGCAGATTCCTGAGTACACGGTCTGCGGGCACAATTCGGCGACGCTAAGGGAGTCGCTCCTTGAAGGGGCTTTTGAACTTGCTGAGAAGTATGTGAAAGCAACAAAGAAGTATTATTCGCCAGGAATCATCGGTCCGTTCTGCTTGCAGACCTGCGTGGACAAGGATCTGAACTTCTACATCTACGATGTCGCTCCAAGGATCGGCGGCGGCACGAACGTTCACATGTCAGTCGGGCATCCGTACGGAAACACGCTCTGGCGGAAGAATATGAGCACGGGAAGGAGGCTTGCGATGGAGGTGCGGCGGGCTGTGGATGCGGGCAGGGTTGCGGAGATTGTGACGTGAAATGGTAGGGAGATAAAAATTAAGATGACGGATAACCGGCGGGAGCACTCGGCACGTCTTGTCTACTGTCTTTCTATAGATTTGATTGGTTCAACAGAAAGCGCAGTTTGTGACGGTGCTGAGTATAGCAGGCAGTGACGTGGTTTGCAGAAGTAGCAGGGGCGCGGATGAATAACACAATCTAACTGAGTTTTTTGAGAATCCCTGCGATTTTCCGCTCCAGTTCTGGCAGATCGCTCTTGACAATTCTCCACATCAGATCCGGATCCACGCCGAAATACCCGTGGATCAGAACATCCCGCATTCCGGCTATCTTGCGCCATGGGATGTCGGGATGCTCACCCCTGAACTCCGGGGGAATGTTTTTCACGGCTTCTCCAATAATTTCCAGCCTTCTGATAACAGCATCCTGGGTACTTACAGATTTACGGAAGTCTTCCTGGGAGAGTTGGTCTATGTACTTTTCTATGATGTGTATGCTCTCTAAAATGTGTCCGGGTATTCACTTCCGGGTCTTTTCATAGAACCATTACCTGTTCGCTCAGAATCCGATCGCGTATAGCAGGATGCAACGCATTGTATGTGAGCACGTCAACGCTTCTTCCAAGGGAGTCTTCGAGTTCCAGTTTTAGCCCCACGAGGTCAAGCAGGCTTTTCTCACCCTTGAATTTTACTATAATGTCCAGATCGCTGTTCTCCTCCGCATCACCCCGCGCAAAAGAGCCGAATATGGATGCATGTGCGACATCGTGACGTTTTAGTGTGCGGGTGATTCTGGTTTTGAGTTCTTTGATGTGTGGGGGCATTGTTGGTGGACTCTGACGCTGTGCCGTGGTTTCTTGTCTATGTGGTATTTAATTCCTACCCTTTTTATAACCTTTTACTGTCTTCTTGAATGCTTTTTCGATTTCAGCTTCGATTTCGACTAATCGCACTATGAAACAACAGACCCCCTTGCTTCTACTACTATTTCCTTTCGTTCTACGCGCTAATAAGGATTATGAGATACTTCGGCAGATGTTTCAAATGCAACCCCTCCGAGAGCAGATGGATGCCCAAAAGCAATCTACGCCCCAACCCACGTCCCGCACACTCCCGCCACCAAGAGCGTAACCACCCTCGCAATCTCATTCGTAGCCCCGATCACATCACCGCTGATCCCGCCGAAGTTGCGGTTCGCAGTCCCGAGGACAACAAACGCCACCCCAATTGCGC
>DAOWIV010000101.1 GCA_030640725.1 Methanosarcinales archaeon
AATCATAAACTACTTTATCAACCGGCAAACAAGTGGATTTGTGGAAGGGCTGAATAATAAGGTCAAAGTGATTAAACGGCGGTGTTATGGAATCCTAAACGTCAAACATCTGTTCCAGCGCATATATCTTGACCTCGAGGAGTACTCTTTGTATGCATGATTTTATCAGATTGTGCAACGCGAATTACCAGAGAGCCTTTATATTTTGCCCCCATCATACTTTCTCGTGAAAATCAGTAATCTTGTGGTTAGCTAAACACGTACGTTTTTTGAGAATCATGGGACAACTGAGAAACGATAAAATCGCAAACAATAAGTCGGATAAGCAAATCAGGATATGTAAAGGGCGTGATGACATAAGCAGACTGAAAAAACAACCGGGAATCATGGTAGCATTTGATATGGAAGATGCAGTCTCCGCAGTCCATATAGCAGAGGAATTAAGCGGCGCAGACGGGAATTTTGCGATCAAGATCGGGAGACCTCTTGAGATGCAGATCGGAAAGGAGATCATCTCACAGGTCAGGGACGTTACAGACCTGCCCATAATCTACGACGGGAAGATCGCGGACATTCCCTACATCAGCGCAAAAATAGCGGGGATCGCTTATGATGCGGGCGCAGACGCCGTCATCATGCATGCGTTTGTGGGCATGGATGTCGTGCGCGAGGTTGTGGACCTGAAGAAGGGCGATGTGATCACAGTCATCGAGATGACACACCCCGGTTCGATCGAATGCCTTGAACCGGTGTCAGAGACGCTCATCCGAAAAACATCCGAAATCGGTGTTGACGGAGTGGTTCTGCCTGCCACACGTCCCGAACGGGTCAGAGCGCTGTCAGAGCTGCTCGATAGTGAGACCTATATCATATCTCCGGGGATCCATGCACAGGGTGCAGAACCCGGAGATGCAATCGTCAACGGATCTGATTATGAGGTCGTCGGAAGAGCGATATACCAGTCAGAAAATCCGAAAAAATCGGCAGAACATATCTACCGCGAGATTGTTGACCGACTGCGAGGCGTTTAACAATGAAACAGCATCCGTTGGATTTTCTGCACCACTTGCTCGACTCAGGTGCAATCAAATTCGGAGAGTTTCGGCTAAAGAGCGGGAGACTCTCGCCATATTTCGTAAACATCGCAACAGCGATCAATACCGGCAGAAGAGCCTCCGGGACTGTGGATGCTTATGTCACAGAGATCGTGAATGGAGCGGTCGGAGCCGATTTTGATTACATACATGGTCCTGCGTACAAGGGAATTCCACTTTCTGCGCTGATCGCAGAGAAACTCTGGAATGCACACGAGATCGATCTGCGCTGGGGCTACAACCGGAAGGAAGCAAAACGTTATGGGGACCCGGTAGACCGGGATATCGTTGGCGATCTCAGGGACGGGGATTCCGTACTGATGGTGGATGACGTGGTCGTGACCGGGAAGACGAAAATTGATAACTGGGAGAAACTGACCGGTTACCGGAGTGATTTGAGTCTAAAAGGCATCCTGATCGCTGTTGACAGGCAGGAGGTTGACGAAGACGGGGGCAACACCACCGAAATCCTAAGAGATGCGGGCATGGAGGTGTATCCGGTGCTCAGGATCACGGAGATCTTTGACTACCTGCTGGACCGGACGGTTGGTGGGACTGTGTATGTGGACGGCAGGATAAAAGCGGCGTTCGATGAGTATTTCGAGAGATATGGGACTCGTGTTTGAGTTTGGGACTGAAACGTCCGGAGTTTCGTGAAAGTAGCCCGCGTATAATTAACATGAACGTATGTGTTTAGCTCCCTCACATAACCACCCATCCTACTGTTATTCCGGATCGATCTAAAACCTATGGTTGTCCAAAAGAAGGTAGATTCGGTAACAACACAATTGCGCAGGCGGCACTGCTGAAATATGAGGATAGGCTACCCCACAGGAAGATTCAAAACGCAGCTGTTGACGGCAGTACGGATTAGAAATTAGTCCCGCTACGATACCGAGGTCTCACTCGCCGTGCTGCTGATGCGGTTCAATGCCAACGGCTTTGCTAACGCATTCGGAATATGACG
>DAOWIV010000084.1 GCA_030640725.1 Methanosarcinales archaeon
GGACTATGTCTATCGCACCCTTTGTCGCACGCTCAATCACCGGCAGTATCAGGATTGTAAGTGCTATCGTTCCTGATATCAGCGAAAATCCACCTGTTACGAACTTCAGGTAGTAGACAAGGAATAATAGCCCGAATATGCCGAGAACAATGGAAGGCGTTCCTGCAAGCACATCGAGCAGGAATCCGAATGTGCGCACAAGGGTTCCGGGTTTTGCGTACCTCTTGAGATATATCGCAGTCCCGACGGCAAGCGGTGTTGCAAGCGCGGTTGAGAGGAGCGAGAGCAGGAGCGTTCCTGCGATTGCGTTAGCGATCCCGCCGCCGAGTCCGGGGACTTTGGATTCCGGAGTGATTATGAAGTAGAGACTGAGACTGGGGAGCGCTTCGAGGGTGATCCGTCCGAGGATTCCGATTAGTGCGAGGAGGGTGATTGCCGCTGCGATGTACGAGATCGCTTTGAATATGTTTCCTTCGAGTGTTCGTTTGTTCATGATCTGTGCCGTAGTGTGTAAAAACCGCCGGATTTTTTATTTCTTGCTGCCGCCCTGTACAACACACCCGACGCGAGGCGGTCGTCACATTTGTTCATAATTTCCCCCGATCTTTCTTGCAGCAGCCACAAAGAGGATCTCCATCGCAAAGAGAACCGCAGCGATCCCGAAGAGCGCACTCCTTGGCTCATCCATCGCACAGTAATAGCCGATGTCATTTAAGATCTTTGAGGTCATCGCATACCCGGTATCCAGAACCGATGACGGGATATGCTGGGAGTTTCCGAGTAGCATCACAATAGCCATCGTCTCGCCCATCGCGCGCATCATCCCGAGAATCGTTGCTGCAAGGATGCCGCCTGATGCGGTTGGCACCACCACCCTCCGTATCGTCTCCCAGTGGGTTGCTCCGAGCGCAAACGATGCTTCCTTGTACTCAAACGGTACCGCACGCATCGCATCCTCTGAGAGCGCTGTGATCGTCGGGAGGATCATCACCGCAAGGATCGTTGATGCGAGAAGGACGCCAGTTCCGCTGTTTGGGGATGGGTCATGAAAAAACGGGATAAATCCGAGCGTACCGCTTAAGAACGGGTCGATGCGATCCTGGAATATATTTTCGAGAACGAATAGCCCGAAGATGCCGTAGACTACAGATGGGATACCTACAAGGAGTTCGATTGTCGGGCGCATGACCCCTGCCACGCGGGGAGGCGCAAACTCGGAAAGGAATATCGCAGTAAAGATGCTCACTGGAACTGCAAGCAGGAGGGTAACACCAGTCATCGCAAGCGTTCCGATGATAAAAATCCTGATGCCATAGACCTGCTCGGAATAACTCCATTTTGTTCCTGTGATGAAGCCCAAGCCCTCGCTCTCAAAGACCGGGAGCGCGGTATGAAAGATGAATGTGATGAAGAATAGGGTGATTGCTGCGGTTGTGAGAACGCAGGTTAGAAGGAGCAGATGCGGTGCTTTTGACCGGAGTTCGTCTGGGTTCATCTTTAAAAAATAATGGGTGATTTGTGTCTGGATCAGGCACAAATCTTATGGACCACTCACGCAAACTGGGTTATTGCGAAGTATCCGCACTCTTCGAAGTGGGTTGTTGCACCAGGGGACATTGCGAAGGTGATGAACGCCTGCTCCATCGAGTTTGGCTCGCCGTTTGTGATGTAGTTCAATGGGCGGGTCAGAGCGGTAACGTAGTTCTCACCGTCCTCATTCTTGAGTTCATCCTCGAGGTGATCTGCATCCACTTCTGCAGCAGGATACAGCTTACCATTGTCCAAGATACCGAGTATCTGGATATCACTTGCACCGTCTGCAAATCCGAAGTCAACGAAGCCCAGTGAAGTTGCATCACCCTGTACTGCTGCAAGCACACCGGCATTGCCCGTGTGACCCGTTATGCCATCGTTAATGGTCTTGTTGTCAAGGAATTTCCTGAAGGTGTCCTCAGTGCCTGATTCCTCTGCTCGGTCGTAGAGTGTGGATACACCGGATACGTTACCTGCTGCACCGGTTATTGCACTTGGGTCATTATCCTCATATGCAGTGTTAAGCTCTCCACTGTCGATATCGCCATCGCCTACTACAGTTACGCCCGTACCTGCAATCACAACAACTGCGCTGCCGCCGATCTTGTGCGTCACGATGTTCGGGTACTTCTCCAGTTCAGTATCCTTCGGGTTTCTGGATGCCGCGCCGATGTCAACGATGTCCAGTCCGGCTGATGATATGCCTGCGCCAGAGCCGCCGCCCTGCACGGTGATCTTGACGCCCTGGTGGTCATCCATGTACGCTTCTGCGAGTAACTCTGATACCGGCTGCACGGTTGTGCTGCCCGCGATCAGAATTTCGGTCGAGGATGCGCTTGCAAGCTCCCCGGTGTTCGACTGCTCGGATACATCTGATGAGAACGTTCCCATGATTGTTCCCACTGCTGCGGCACCTGTAATTGCCACGACGACGAGGACGAGCGTTGCCACGATAGGCGACACCGCACGAGTGTCCTCCCACATACCTGCGAACAGGTTCTTGATTCTTGTTCCTATATTCATATTCTTGTTCCTCCTTGGTTGTTCGTGTGTTTTGTTCTTGCGATAGAGTGAACACTCACTCTATCAGTTTAGAGCGGGGCTTTTCCGGATCAGATCTCCGGGACTCCCCGGTTGCCTGCCAGATTACTCTGATGTGTGCTTGGAACTGCATCTATATGAACTTTGTACAATGGATATATTTATACATGAAATACCTATAGTTAACACTATAATCTATATAGATTGACGTACATGTGGTTGCGGGTAAAAAACGTGATGCTGCGGCGGTATGATGTCCGCATCTCGCGGTCAAACCAGCAAACTCCACAGAAAAAAAGCCATGCAAATCATGACGTACCGGTTTGCCGCAGAGATTACAGAGGTCGCTGATATTTTTGCAAAATCCATCCGGAATCTGCGTTCTTTTGCGTCTGTTCACGTCCCCGGCTGAACCGGAGGACCACTCTCCCTAAGCAGCAAGAACGCCAGCAGAAACCCTGAAAGCGCAACCAGAATCGCGACCAATATGAGCGAGGTATCCGCAATGGTTGACGCCACCTTGCCTGCGGTCCCGACAACCGGATCAAACCACTGCATACTCTCTTTGATCTGACGCGGGAGTCTGCCTGCTATGCCGGAGAGTTGTGGTGATGTGTGCAGCGTTGTTTGATTTGTTTGATTGCCATCTGACCGGTTCAGCAAAACCTGCTGCGATGTTTTGGACGCGGTTGAGTCCTGGGTTGGTGTTGGTGTTGGTGTCACTGTCGGCACCGCGGTCTCATCGATGCCAGTCTCCTCTGACCGGTTATCCGGCGTTACCCAGCCACCTGACGACGGATCCCAGACCTGCGCCACACAGGCACCAGACTCCCAGAACGATGAGCGGACGATGCCCTCATAGTAGTTTCGAGCACGGAACAAAACCTCCGCATACGGAAGATCCAGTTCATCGAACCGGTCAGGACGTATCAGATAGGACGCCTCAAGGGATTTTCCCGGCGGCAGAAGAACGCCTTCCATCGTCAGGATATGTGAATCGTTGACC
>DAOWIV010000162.1 GCA_030640725.1 Methanosarcinales archaeon
ATGCAAAACAGAACCGGACGACAGGAAGAGCAGTGCCTTGAAGAATGCGTGTGCAACAAGGTGGAAGAGTGCGTAAGCAACCGCAGCAACTCCAAGCACTGCGCCGCAGCCGAGTATTGCAATCATGTAGCCGAGCTGGCTGATTGTGGAGTACGCAAATATCCGCTTTAAGTCGTTTACCACGAGTCCGAGTGTCGATGCATAGAGTGCGGTAAACGCTCCCATGAATGCCACAATCATCAGTGCATTCGGTGCTGCAAGGAATATCGGGAATGCCCGTGCAATCAGATAGACGCCAGCAGTAACCATCGTTGCAGCGTGAATCAACGCGGACACAGTCGTCGGACCTTCCATCGCGTCAGGAATCCAGACATGCAGCGGGAAACCCGCGCTCTTGCCGAGCACACCGCACATGAATAGTATGCAGATGATGGTGAGTGCGCTCATGCCAAAGATCGTGGCGTGACTTAAGTGTTCAAGGTTCTGGAATATCTGGTTAAACGAGATCGGCTCTGTCGCGACAACGCCAGGGGTTCCGACCATGATCGTGAACATCATCGCAATTCCAAGCAGGAAGAGACAGTCTCCAACCGAACACGACATCCATGCCTTCTTTCCAGCCGCTGCCGCCTCGGGTCTGTGCCACCAGAATCCGATCAACAGGTATGAACAGACACCGACCATCTCCCAGAAGATGAAGAGCTGGAGCAGGTTGTTTGCGAGCACAAGCCCGAACATGCTGCCAGTGAAGAGTGCGGTCTCTGCGAAGTAGACGTTCTTTGCACAGTCATGCGACATGTATCCGATCGCGTAGAAGTGGATAAAGAACGAGATGAACGATACCATACAGACCATCGCAAGCGATAGCGGATCTATCGTGAATCCTGCAACGATGCCTGGATAGAACCATTCCCAGGAGTACTCGTAAAATCCGAGTTCCTGGACGTACACGTTGTACAGACAGCCAAACGAGATGATCATCGAACCCAATATCGAGAGGGTCGCAAACATCCCGCCTTTACGCCACCAGTACTTTCCAATGATGAGTTCGAGAAGGAATCCGATCATCGGCAGTAACATGATCCAGTGTGCGTACAGCCTGAAATCTATCGTAGTTAACGTTGGATCCATCATTACCACCTCAGGAGCTTAACGTTCTCAATGTCGATCTCTGCACGCAGCCGGTAGACCATCAGAATGATTGCAAAACCGACAGCAGCTTCTGCCGCAGCAAGTGCGATCGAGAAGAGTGCAAAGACCTGACCCGATACGTCGTTGATGTGTGTTGAGAATGCAATCAGGTTCATGTTCGCGGCATTGAGCATCAGTTCAACGCACATCAGAAGCCTGATACCGTTGCTGAGTGTCATGATGCCGTAAGCGCCAATCGCGAAGAGCACACCTGCCAGAAGCAGGTAGTACGGTAACGGAATCATGTTGCCACCTCTTCTTCATCCTCTTTTGCGAGGTAAATTCCTCCGATCAGTGCGGCGAGAAGCACAAGTGCGAGCACCTCGAAGGCTACCACATAAGTCGTGAATATCTGCATGCCTATGTGTAGGATACCTGATGGATCGTTCTCGACGAATGTCAACGGCTCTTCGACCCATGCAGTCCCCATGACTGACATCCCGACAACCGCCAGAAACAGCAGCGCCACGACTGCATTAAGGATTTTATTGATCATTCGGATCGCCTCCGTATAGTCCAACTGAAGCGTAGCGGAACGTTGGACATTTTTACTCGATTTTTTTGGAAAAAAATCGCTGGAAAAAAATCGCCGATCATTTCAACCTCCAACCTCTCGTGTCGTCAGCATCACCGCGAAGATTATCAGTATACCGATAGCTCCGATATACACGAATATCTGAACGATGCCGACAAACGCCGCCTTGCTCAGGATATAAATCCCAGCCACAGTGGCAAACGTTCCGAGTAGGTATAGTGCGCTATGCACGATCTCCTTTGATGCAACCACCATAATGGCGGTGAATATCAGTACGACCGCAAGCACAGCAAACACAAGTAATTCAAAACTCTCTCCAAGTGTCATTTATATCACCCTATCATAGCATTGAGAGAATCAGTAGCAGGATCACGAGTCCGAACCCGATAATCTCTACTACGTAATCTATTGGTTTCATTGTGGATTCCATTTGTTAGTCCTCCTCGCCCATAAGCTGTGCAGGACCGTAGATGATCGCATACCTGTCAGGCGATACTGCCTCTGCATAATTCTTCGTCATTGTAAGTGCCTCGTTTGGGCACTGATCCACGCAGAGTCCACAGAACATGCAATGTCCGAAATCGATCATCGGGAACCAGCGTCCGTATCTAACAATCCTTATTGCTCGTGTCGGACAGGTGCTTGCGCAGATACCGCAGCCGATGCACTTGTCCCTATCGAGTTTGTGCATGCCCCGGTATCGATCCGACACCTCGGTCGGAACCTCAGGGTAGAGCCGTGTCACACTCGGTCTGAATGTGTTCTTTATCATTTCCTCAAAGTTCTTGAGTACCATGATATCACCTTACCAGGGCCATACCAGCCCTAACATAACCGACCATACCAGATTCACCATAGCAAGTGGCAAAAGAACCTTCCACCCTATCGAAGTGACCTGATCGATCCTGATTGCACGTGTCGGGCAGACGCTGGCGCAGATACCGCATCCGATGCACTTATCTCGATCGAGTTTGTGCATGCCCCGGTATCGGTCCGACACCTCGGTCGGCACCTCGGGGTAAAGTCTTGTCACACTCGGTCTGAATGTGTTCTTTATCATTTCCTCAAAGTTCTTGAGTACCATAATGCTCACCTCATATCCTTGCCCGAAGGGCATTTCTTACTCGCAAACTTTTCACAAAAGTTTGACCAAAAACTGATCCCTATCCGAAGGGCAGTTTTTACTCGATTTTTTGTGAAAAAATCGTTGTGAAAAAATCGTTTGAGTACCATTGTGATCACCTACCAGGGCCATACCAGCCCTAACATAACAGACCATACCAGATTCACCATAGCAAGTGGCAAAAGAATCTTCCACCCAATCGATGTGACCTGGTCGATCCTGATTCTCGGAAGAGCCCATCTAATCATGATGACAAACATCATCACGAGCACCCATTTTGCCACGAATACTCCGACTGGCAGCAATCCGAAGAGCGGGATGTTTAAGTCAACGATAAACTGTGGTATATTCCAGCCTCCAAGGAAGATCAGAACCGCGATACACGATCCAAGCACCATGTGAATGTACTCTGCGAAATACGCAAGTCCAAACCTCATGCCGCTGTACTCGGTACCCCATCCTGCAATCAGTTCCTCTTCTGCCTCGTTCTGATCGAATGGCACACGTCCCATATCCGCAATCAGCGCAACGCCGAAGATCACAAACCCAAGAGGCATTACGAATGCGAACCAGACCACTGTTGATTGCGCCGCAACGATATCAACGATGTCAAGGGAGCCTGTGACGATCACAACGCTTATGATTGTAAGCCCTAGCGCAACCTCGTATCCGATCATGCGAGCGATGTTTCGGAATGCGGCAATCACTGCGAACTTGTTGTTCGAGCCCCAGCCTGCCATGAATATTCCGATGATGCCGATTGAGGATACCGCCTCAAGATAGAGGATGCTGATATCAAACTGCGTAACTGCAAGCGGATAAGTGGTTCCGTTGAAGATGAGCGCCCCAAACGGGATTGCAATGATCATCATAAGTGCTGATCCGAACATCAGTACCGGTGCGCCAGCCCAGACAGGACCGTCAACCTTGTCAGGTTTTATGTCCTCTTTTGTGAAGAGCTTGATTGCATCGGCGATGAGCTGGAGCAGACCATACCTTCCGCCGACGCGGTTTGGTCCGATTCGGGACTGGATGTCGCTTGCGTACTTTCGCTCAAGCCATACCGCAAACATCGCAGCGACCATCATTCCACCCATTGCACAGAGTCCGGCGATTCCTCGAATCCAGGGACCCCACCAGTTTTCGTTTCCGAGTACCATGTATAAAACATCAATTAGGATTTGCATTTGTTCTTCTAACATGTCTTAGCACCTCCTATCGGTCAGCCTCACTGTTGCACGAGTCCATCGACGCAGCGATTGCCGGGACGTCCGCGATATACACGTTCTCAAGCATCGGTGGCAGCCCCTGCATCAGGGCAAAGGCGGGACCTCTGATCTTGACACGGTATGGCTTGTCTGTGCCGTCGCTCACAATATACATCGCCATCTCGCCTCTCGGATCCTCGATTGGCACATACGCCTCTCCCGGTGGCACTCTCATCGAGGGGGTGCGTCTTCCGTACGGTAGTTCCTCAGGGAAGAGCGGTCCCGGTTTCATCTGGTCGAGTGCCTGCTCGATGATCCAGCAGCTCTCCTGCACCTCATTGATTCGAACCATTACCCGGTCGAAGATGTCTCCGTTCTTTGCAGTCTGCACCTTGAAATCGATGTCCGGGTACGTTAGCGTCGGGTAGACCTTGCGCACATCGTAATCGATCCCGCTCGCACGAAGCGCTGGTCCTGTGAGACCGGCTTTCATCACATCCTCCTTTGTGAGTGTGCCGATATCGACCGTTCTCATCTTGTAGGTGCGGTCACTTGAGAAGAGTTCTTTGTACATCTCGCACTTCTCATGGATCATGGCAAGGACGTCGATTGCTTTCTCGCGCCATCCCTCAGGAAGATCCTCACGCACGCCTCCGAATCGTGGGAAGCAGTGAGTGATCCTTGCGCCAGTGATGTCCTCGATCAACCCGAGAACGTACTCTCGCTCTCGTATCATGAATAGGAACATCGTGACAAACCCGAGGTCTGTCGCATACTCGCCGGTTCCAAGCAGATGGCTCTGGATTCGGGATAGCTCCTGCATGATCACCCTGATATACTGTGACCGTTCAGGTGGCTCGATATCGAGCAATCGCTCAACAGAACTTACGTAAGCCTCGTTGTTTGAGAGCGATGCAAGATAGCAGATCCGATCCGTTACCGGAAGCCCCTGTATGTATGTCATGCTTTCAAGGATTTTTTCGATTCCTTTGTGCCCATATCCCATGTATAGCTTTGAGTCCCGGACCGTCTCACCACTGATCTTGAGATCGATTAGGAACGGTCCCGGCTGGATTGGGTTCTGCGGACCGATGTGAAGCATCATCTCGGTATCATCGAGCTTATACGCCTCTTGCTGTGGCTCATGAATGTATTCGGCAGCCAGTTGCCGCATCCGTTTCTTAACGTCGTGTTTGTTAACCATTTGTGCCACCTACTCCAGATAATGCCTCTCAGAGGGCCACGACTTCCATTCAAGCGGGTACTTCTCTTCGACAATGCTTTCCTGATCATCCGAGTACGGGTACTTCGCAGTCGTCTGCGGATACTCCGGATAATCCTTCCGAAGTGGATATTCGCCCACCATATCGTCAGATAAGACGAGTGGCGTCAGTTCGGGGTGTCCATCGAAGTAGATACCCATGAACTCGTAGACTTCTCGCTCGTACCAGTTTGCATTCCACCAGACCGGAATAACAGTGTCGATCGATGGACTCTCGTCCCGCGATACCTCTGCCTTCAGCTTCACGATCACCGAGTGATCGTACGATGCGATCATGTATACCATCTCAAACTTCCTCTCTTCCGGAAAATCGAGGCTTGTAATCCCGGATAATCTGTTGAATTGTAGATTATCCTTTAAGTACGAGCAGACGTCAACGATCTTTTCCTTACCGACGTTTGCACAGACTATGTGCGGCGGCTGAGAATCGATCAGAGCGTCCGTAACAGCGTCCGGGAACTGAGATTTCAACGAATCAAGTACTGTTAGTTCATCCATCTCATTTCACCCCGTACATTGTTCCCTTGTCGGTCTTCGCCTTGATCTTCTTCTGGAGTTCTATGAACCCCTGGATCAGTGCCTCGGGTCTTGGTGGGCATCCGGTGATGTAGACATCAACCGGAAACATCTCATCGATGTTCTGCAGCGTGTTGTAGGATCTGTAGAACGGTCCACCGCTTATTGAGCAGTTGCCCATACAGATGACCCATTTTGGCGAAGGCATCTGTTCGTACAATCGTTTCAGCGCCGGGTAGTACTTACGGACAATATACCCACTGATCACCATCACATCCGCATGTCGCGGTGAACATCTCGGAATGATTCCGAATCGGTCGGTGTCGTAGTGGGAACAGCCCGCGGCGATCATCTCGACGCCGCAGCACCCCATCGGCTGGGTCATAAACCAGAGCGAATTCTTCCGCCCCCAGTTTATAATATCCTGCGCGGGCGATTTCTTGAGAAACTCATGAATCGCGCTTGTCGTGGTGGTTATAACCTGCATCGGTGTTCTAATGTCTTTTGGCATGATAACCTCCTTTCAACGCGTCCATGTGAACGCGCCCTTTTTCCATGCGTAGGCATCTCCGATTAGCAGTGCGACAATAAGGAATAAAACCATCGCAGATCCTGCTATCAGAGTAAACCCTGGGATCTCTCCTAAAACTGCCGAATTCTTGTAACAAACCGCCCACGGATATAAGAAAAGAACCTCCACATCAAAAAGCACAAAAACGATCGCAAGTAAGTAATACGAAACGTTAAATCGCACCTGTGCTCCGCCTATCGGATCTTTTCCGCCCTCGTAGGTTGTGTTCTTAAATCGGGCAGGGTTTCTCGGAGTGATCTGTTTCACGATAAATATAATGACGAACGGTATGATCAACGCAAGAATGAGCATTACCGCAATCGGAATGTAATCTGCAGTCACATCCGCCATCATATCAACCTCCTGATCATATATTCAAGCCTCCGTGTATTGACCATGATATCAATCATGGTCGACTGTATTGTATCGAGCAATATGATCTTACCATAGTATAAAAGGTTTATCATGAGGGGGGCTATTATCGCCCGGATTTGCAGAATTGCGATTGCGTTTTCATGGTTTTGGTTACGGTAAATCAACACAGACTTCCCCAAAACCCGGCGTCAATGGGCAAGTAGCAATACCGGGAAATGGCGAAATCTGTGTAAATTGGCGTTATTCAGTGTTTAAAAACTATGTTAGAGATCGATTAACACAAATCGATGCATATTTAACGTTTTGCTGGTTTTGTAGACCGCCCGCGATTCGTATTCACTGGTATTTACGTTTATTTATCTCAAATTTGCGGTGTGGTAGAATTGGAAGAAACGGGTTAGTCAGAAAATAATAAAAAAATAAAAAAGTTTCCAAAAAAAATATCATCAGAAATTACCGGATCACCGGAAATCCATACGCATTGGTATCGTCGAAGCAATAACAGACCATCTGATACCCACTCTTCAACTCAATCACATCGTCCCGGACGCTTTCAGGCGATTCATCGTCAAGCACAATCCGCTTCATGAAATCGGCGATCGCGTTCATCTCAGATGCGCCCATTCCGATGCGGGTCAGTTCCTGCGTCCCGATCCTGATCCCTGATGGCTCGACTGTGACACTTACATGATCTCCGGGCAGAAGATTTTTGTTTACGATAATGTTCGCCTCTTCGAGCTTTGTTGCGGCTCTGATGCTGCCGCCAGCGTGTGTGACATCGATTGCGACCTGATGCGACTCTGTAAACCCGAGGGGCTCGCAAAGCACATCAAATCCCCGCTCGTAGAGCGACTGCGCAAGCGTTTTTGCATTTGCGATCACATCGGAGGCGTAATCCTCACCAAACTCAATCATCTCTGCAAGCGCTACTCCAAGCCCTGCAAGGTGGTGCAGATGGTGGTTGCTGACCGTGCCAGGGAAGACCGCCTCATCGATCTTTTCCGAAAACCCCTCCTTGCAGAAGATCACCGCGCCCTGCGGTCCGGGAAACGTCTTGTGCGTGGATCCAGTCATTACGTCCGCGCCCTCGCGCAGCGGGTCCTGGAAACGCTTGCCCGCAATAAGCCCGAGCACATGCGCCCCGTCATAGACGACGGTCGCACCCACCTCATGGGCTGCCTCGCACGCCTCGCGGACCGGGTGTGGGAATAAGAAGAGACTACCACCCAGAAGCACAATACGTGGTTCGGTCTCACGAATCCTTTCAACCATACGGTCTGCGTCGATGTTCATAATATCGGGATCAAACGGGTGCGCAATCACACGCAAACCCCTGACGCCGGCTGCTGAGTACCGGACGTGGCTGATATGCCCGCCCTGCGGCACTTCAAGGGAAATGATCGTGTCTCCGGGGTCTGCCAGCGCAAAAAAGGCGGCGATGTTTGCGTTAACACCTGAAGTCGGCTGCACATTGACATGCTCCGCCCTGAACAGATCCTTTGCAAGCGTTATGGTCTTTGCCTCGATCTCATCGATGTACCGGCAGCCCTGATAGAACCGATGCCCGACCACGCCCTCTGCATAGCGGTGTGCAAGATCGGTTGCCGCAAGAAGCCGCACCCGTCTGCTTGTCAGGTTGTTGCTTGCGATCATGGGCAGGCAGTCCCTGTACCACGTGTGATGCGCCTCTGTGGCGCGCATGATGAGATCGATATCTTGTTGCATATCTTCCATGATAAGAATCGCAACCATTTAAATCTATGTCGTAAGTGAGGTTGGATTCGTAGGTCGTCAAATCCACGGGTATTCGGCAGCACCCGTGAGGGAACTCACAATAAATAAGTTACCAGCAGGTGCCACGCTCATATAATGTGTTGGTGCAAGATATTTAACACGAATGCCACGATTTTGTCCTGTTCATTGGTACACACCACGTATTTCTGAAATTTTCGGTATGTTCGCTTTCCATATACTCGTAAAAGTGGTGATTTCGTGTGATTCGTAAAATGTCAAGTAGGACTCATAGCGCACCTCTTGTTTGGGGTAATGGCCCCGAGGTTACTATGACCACCTCACAGAACCGGACTTGAAGATTCCCTCATCCGGCGCTTCAGAAGAACCCCCCCGTTTCCGGATAGGTTGTGAGTACAGTTTTGTTATCATCCTTGACCCGCATCTGAGTGCCGAAGATGTGTTCCCGTCCCAACTCAACTGTCAGCCCCTTCCCGCCACAGGCATTACCCTGCTTCAACGGCACTATACGCTGATCCAACTCCCAATATGCCATTTGTGGTATCTTGCCGTTTATATGCTTGATAGCACATACTCCTGC